>NZ_JALQDI010000053.1:0-953 GCF_023631305.1 Caballeronia sp. INML3B | reverse complement strand
GATCAGACGTTCCAGACTTCGCCGAAGAAGCGCATCCAGTTTTCGCCCATCACTTTCTTGATGCGCGACTCGCTCCAGCCCGCTTTTTCCATGGCGGCGGTGAGGTTCGGAAATTCGCCGATCGTGCGAATGCCTTCCGGATTCACGACCTTGCCGAAGTTCGTCAGGCGGCGATAGCGGCCCTTGTCGTGCGTGATCCAGTCGAAGAATTCGGTGCTGTAGCCTTGCGTGAAGTCCGTGCCGATGCCGACCTTGTCTTCGCCGATCACATCGATCGTGTATTCGATCGCTTCGAGATAATCCTCGACGGTCGCATCCGGACCCTTCTTGAGGAACGGCGAGAACATCGTCACGCCGACGAAGCCGTTCGCATCGGCGATCTCGCGCAACTGCTCATCCGTCTTGTTGCGCGGGTGATCCTTGAGCCCCGACGGGCAGCAGTGCGAATACGTGACGGGCTTTTTCGAACAGGCGATCGCATCGGAAGACGTCTTGGCGCCCACATGCGAAAGATCCACCATGATGCCGACGCGATTCATTTCCTGAATCACTTCCGTGCCATAACCCGACAAGCCGCCGTCCGGCTCGTAGCAGCCCGTGCCCACGAGATTCTGCGTGTTGTAGCAAAGCTGCACGACGTTGACGCCGAGTTCCTTGAACACCTCGATATAACCGAGGTTGTCCTCGAACGCATACGAATTCTGGAAACCGAAGATGATGCCGGTCTTGTTCTCCTTCTTCGCGCGCAGGATGTCGTCGGTCGTGCGCACGAGCGTGAGAATCTCGCTGTATTCGCGGATCTGCTGCTTCATCTCCGCGATGTTGTCGATCGTCTTCTGAAAGTCTTCCCACACCGACACGGTGCAGTTCACGGCGGTCACGCCGCCCTTTCTCATGTCCTCGAACACGGAGCGCTCGAACTTCGAGATGTTCAGTCCGTCGATGATGATGCT
>NZ_JALQDI010000052.1:0-37639 GCF_023631305.1 Caballeronia sp. INML3B | reverse complement strand
GTCACGCCGCCCTTTCTCATGTCCTCGAACACGGAGCGCTCGAACTTCGAGATGTTCAGTCCGTCGATGATGATGCTCGAATCGTGAAGGCTACTCATTGCCGATGTCCGTTCAGTTTTGCGTGAAAGTCGAAATCAAGCCGTGCGTTCCACAGCCGGGCGCTCGCTCGCGCTTCCCCTTGCATGGCCTGCTTCCTCGAGCGCGGTCTTGGATGTTTCGCGCAACGAGAGGCCGCCGATCATCGCGAAGATCGACACGGCGATCAGGTAATACGCCGGCGACAGATTCGTTCCCGTCGCGGAGATCAGCCACGTCGCGACGAGCGGCGCGGTGCCGCCGAAGATCGTGTACGCAAGGTTGTACGTGATGGCCGATGCGGTGTATCGGGTCTTCGTGGCGAAAACTTCCGACAGAAGCGGGGCAGTGACCACGCCCGAAAGCACGGCGCCCACGGCGAGTAGCGCAACGCCAAACAATGAGCGGGACAAGTCGCCTGATCCGCCGAGCGCGAACGCGGGATAGACCGAGACGATGATGAAGATGCAGGTGCTCGCGATCGTCGTGCGGCGTCCCACCAGGTCGGAGAAAAGGCCCGCCAGAGGGCACAGGGCTGCGGCGAAGAAGAGTGCGAGCACGGTCGCGAGCAGCGAGGTTCCGCGAGACAGATGCCCGGCGACCTGCAGATACGTCGCGAAATACGTCGTGAACGTATAGAAGGACAGCGCCGTCACCGAGACGAACGCGCCGAGTCTCAGGATGTTTCCGGACTGCGAATGGAGGGTTTCCATCAAGGGCGCGTGCGCGACTTCCTTCTTCCCTTCGAGCGCCTTGAATGCCGGCGTCTCATGCAGGTTCACGCGCAGATAGACGCCGATGAGACCGACTGGCGCCGCGATCAAAAACGGAACGCGCCAGCCCCAGTCGACCATCGCTGCGGGCGACAGCGACGACTCGAGGAGATAGGCGACCACCGCCGCGCACGCGAACGACGAGAAAGTCGAAACCGGAACGAAGCTGCCGAAGAACGCGCGGCGGCGGCGCGGCGCATGTTCCATCACATAGGCGCAGGCGCCTGCATACTCGCCGCCGGCGGAGAACCCTTGCACGCAGCGGATGATCGTGAGAAGAAGGGGCGCCCAATAGCCGATGGTCGCATACGTCGGCAACAGCCCGATCAACGTCGTGGCGCCCGCCATCAACAGGATGGTGAAAGCGAGGGTTCGCTTGCGACCGATCCGATCCCCGACGACGCCGAAGAAGAGGCCACCGAGCGGTCGAAACGCAAAAGCAACCGCGAACACCGCGAACGTCTTCAAAAGCCCGACCGTCGGGTCGCCGCTCGGAAAGAACTCGCGGGTGAGAATGGTTGCGAGGAATCCGTATGCGGCGAAATCGAACCATTCGACGAAGTTGCCTATGGACGCCGCGGCGATGACGCGTCTGAGCGTCCTCGTGTCCACCTCTTGGGTTGCTTGATTCGGCATGGCGCTTTACCCCTTTCACATGTCGGTTTCTGTCCGAGTTGTAAAGGAGCGTAAGCGCACAAATTACTTAGGTCCATACGTGTCGATTACCTAGGTAATCGGTCAGCCGCGCCACCGTCGGCGCGCCCGGACGCCTATTGCTGAAGCCATGCCTGAACTTTCTCCGGATGAGCATCGACGAACTTCTTCGCCGCCACGTTCCAGTCGTTCGTGGCATTACCTTCGAGTTCGATCGCCTCGACGTCCGCCAGGGTCAGCTTGAAGTGCCGGACGAAGACGTTGGCCCGAGGAAACTTCTGCGCGAATTGCTTCGAGCCGAAACCGTGAATCTGCTCGTCGCCGCCCAGCACGGCTTTTGGATCCTTCAGATATCGCATCTTGTACTTCTGCCATAGCCAGTGCGGGCTCCAGACTGTCGCGACGATCCAGTTCTTCGACGGATAGGCACGCGATACCGCCGTCAGCATGCCGGCCTCGCTCGCCCTGACCAGGTTATATCCGGCGAGGTTGTATTCCTTGAGCGCTTTCTCCGAGGCGACCATCTCGCCAGCACCCGGCTCGATGCCCTGAATCGTGCTATTCAGCTTCGCTTTGACATCGGGCTTGTTGAGATCGGCAATGGAGGCCACCTCGCTTTCGGGCACATAGTCGGGAACCGCCCAACCGATCTTCGCGCCGGAATAGATGGCGCCCAGATCTTCCATGTCGTTCTTGTAGCGGGCGTAGTAGGCGGCGTGCGTGACCGGCAGCCAGGCGCCGAGCATCAGATCCACGTCTCCTCTCGCGAGCCCCTGGAACTGGATGCCGATATCCGCGTTCACCAGCGTAACGGGCTGTTGCAGCTTCGTTTCGAGAACGTACTTCGCGGTGTAGACGACCGCCTGCGTATCGGCCCAGTTGGTCAGCGTGATCTTGAGCGGATCGGCGGCATTCGCGCACATCGCGAACGTGATTGCGGAGACTGCAGCGGCAGTCTTCATGACGAAGCGTACGGACAAGGCATTCTTCATTCGACGTTCCTTGTATCGGGTTGGTTTAATGAAGACCGGGTACGTTGAAGTCTCCTGATCTATGAGCACAATCGTCTGCCAGGCGAATCTGCATCGCTGCGGGCGACGCCCTGCAGTCGGCAGTATTCGGGCGCATTGACGCGCCGTCAATGTTCTTTGACTTCCTGAGCGCATCAATTCGCTCATGCATGCAGCGCGCGCTTTGCACGGGACGTTTCAGAAAGGGTTTACGTGTAGAAAAGCGGGTCGACACCCTTGCTATGAGATATCTCGATGCGCAACCGAAATGAAAGCGTCGTGGCGGAGTCGGCAGATCATGCCGGGAAAAGCAGAAACAGCACGCCGATGATGCCGCTCACGGCCGGATCGAACGCTTCGGCCATCCGTGCGGACGGAAACATCATCGACGGCTCCGGGTCACGCCGTTTCCTCCGACGGATCATGTATACGCCGCCTGATCCTGGATCGTGTTGCGGTATCGGCCCGAGCGACTATCCTTAGCGATGCATCTCGCGCGACGTCTTCATGAAATTTCCAGCTCACGTCAAGAAGGAACGATCATGTCCACGCAGGCCTATGGCTACGATATTCTGCACAATCCCCGGCTCAATCAGGGTTCCGCTTTCTCGCAGGAGGCGCGCAGAAAATATCGCCTGGAAGGATTGCTGCCGCCCGGTGTGACTTCGCTGGAGATTCAGATCGCGCGCACGCATGCGCAACTGTCGCAACTCGACAATGACCTGCAACGATATCTGTTCCTGTCCGACCTTCAGGCACGCAACGAGACGCTCTTCTATGCGCTGCTCATGTCCGACCCGGCGGCTTTCATGCCGATCGTGTACACGCCTACAGTCGGCGAAGCGTGCCAGAAGTTCGATCATGTGTTCAGGGCCACGCGTGGCCTCTATGTCCCGATCGACGCGCGCGGCCGCGTGAAGGAGCTGCTGCGCAACTGGCCGGAACAGGATGTGCGGTTCATCGTCGTGACGGACGGCGAGCGCATTCTCGGACTGGGCGATCTCGGTGTGGGCGGCATGGGCATTCCGATCGGCAAGCTCGCGCTGTACACCGCCTGCGCAGGCGTGCCGCCGGCGGTTTGCCTGCCCGTCACGCTGGACGTCGGCACGAACAACGCCTCGTTGCTGGACGATCCGCTCTATCTCGGTCTGCGGCACGAACGCGTGCGCGGCGATGACTACAACGCATTCGTCGACGAATTCGTGAACGCGGTGCAGGAGCTCTATCCGAAGTGCTGCATTCAGTGGGAGGATTTCGCCAACTTCAACGCGGTGCCCCTGCTCGCGCGCTTCAAGGACAAGGTGTGCACCTATAACGACGATATTCAGGGCACTGCCGCCGTGGCGCTCGCGGGCATTTACGGCGCGCTGCGCATCTCGAAGCAGAAGCTGACCGACCAGCGCTTCCTGTTTCTCGGCGGAGGATCGGCGGCCACGGGCATTGCCGAACTGATCAGCGAGGCCATGGTGCTGGAGGGCCTCGATCTCGACTCGGCTCGCAGGCGCAGCAGTCTCTTCGACATCAATGGACTGATGGTGCGCTCACGCACCGACCTGGCCGACTTTCAGAAGGTCTTCGCGATCGATCACGAGCCGGTCGACACCTTCGTCGATGCGGTACGGGCGCTGAAGCCGACGGGCATCATCGGCGTGAGCACGGTGCCCAAGCTCTTCAGTCAGGCGGTGATCGAAGCAATGAGCGAAATCAACGAGCGGCCGATCATCTTCCCGTATTCCAATCCGACGTCGCGTTCCGAGTGCACTGCGGAAGAAGCGTACCGGTGGTCCAATGGCCGGGCGATCTTCGCGAGCGGAAGCCCGTTCGCACCGGTGCAGATCGAAGGCCAGAGCTTCGTGCCGGGGCAAGGCAACAACGTCTATATCTTTCCCGCGATGGGCATGGCGGTGTTCGCCACGGAAGCGACGCGCGTGACGGAGGACATGTTCATCGTCGCGGCGAAGGCCGTGGCCGAGCAGGTCAGCGACGAGAGCCTCGACAAGGGTCTGATCTACCCGCCGCAAAGCCGCATCTTCGAGGCGTCGATGCATGTCGCGGCGTCGGTGGCGGAGTACATCTTCGATCATGGTCTCGCGCGTGTCGAACGGCCGGCCGATCTCGTCGCGCATATCAAGTCGGCCGCGTACGCGCCGGCTTATCGGCCGCTCTAGCGCGGTCTCGCTCGCGCTGTTCCAGTTGCTCGACAAGCCAGCACCTCTCGATCAGGAAGGATCGACGATCGCATGCGCCTTGTCGCGCAGTCAACCGTCTGCGGATCGCGCACCTCGGGAGCGCCATCCGCGAGCAAGTATCATTCCGCAGAACGAACGAGCGCCCAGGGTATTCCCCGATGCTCGGCCGTGTCGATTCACGCTGCGATGCATCGTCGTAGAGATGTGTCCCGTTACCCGAGTGAAAGAGAGCCCAACATGACTACCGGAACCATCCGTCTTCACCGTGTCTTGCGCACGACGCCCGAACGCCTCTACCGTGCGTTCCTCGAACCCGATGCAATAGCAAGGTGGCTGCCGCCTTACGGCTTTACCTGTCAGGTCCACCACATGGATGCGCGCCCGGGCGGCACCCACAAGATGTCGTTCCGCAACTTCGGCACGGGCAACGGTCATTCGTTCGGCGGCGAGTACCTCGAACTCGTGCCCTTCGAAAAGATCCGCTACACGGACCGCTTCGACGACCCGAACCTGCCGGGCGAAATGCAGGTTACCGTCTCGTTGCGCCAGGTGTCGTGCGGGACCGAGCTCAGCATCGTGCAGGAGGGCGTGCCCGAAGTCATTCCCGTGGAGATGTGCTACCTCGGCTGGCAGGAGTCGCTGGTTCAACTGGCGAGGCTGGTGGAGCCCGAGATCCCCGACTGAAGAAGCGCGCGATCAGGCCTTGCGCTGATCGGCTAAGATACTGCGCCCCGCCTCATCAACTCATAACGTGGAGTGCTTTCCGTGATCCAGCCGAGCAGCGTATTCAAGGACAACCTGGCCCAGATGCCCGCCATCGATGGCATCGAGCGCATCGATCTCGTCGACGGCAAAGGTGATCTGGTCGCGAACATCGAGAACAAGCCGGGCAAGCAAGGCTCGCTCGCGGTCTACCACTATCTGAAGCAGGCGTTCGGCACGCTCGACGCGAAGGCCGCGGAGCACGGTCTTGCCGTGTTCGCCGAACATACCGCCGATGCGCGCAATCGTCCGGGCGCGCATCCGAATGTCGATCGCCTGCTCGCGGTCGTCGATGGCGGCGAAGCGCTGCGTATCGACGTGATTCAGGCGAAGTAAGCGTCGTGCCCGTTCCGCCATCGACGGAACGGGCCGTCAGTCCGCTCAGACGCGCAACTCGACGCGCTTGATGTCCTTCACGATCACGAGATAACTGAACACCGTGATCAGCGCATTGATCCCGACGAACGCCAGTGCGCCGTTGAACGAGCCCGACTGCGCGACGAGATAGCCGATCACGATCGGCGTCACGATGCCCGCGACGTTGCCGAACATGTTGAAGATCGAGCCCGAAAGCCCGATGGCTTCCTTCGGCGACGTATCCGCGACCACCGCCCAGCCCAAGGCACCGATGCCCTTGCCGAAGAACGCGAGCGACATCAACGCGACCACGACCCAGTCCGTATCGACGTAATTGCAGCCGATGATGCACGACGACAGCAGCATGCCGCCGACGATCGGCGCCTTGCGTGCCAGCGTGAGCGAGCACCCGCGCCGGATCAGGCCATCGGAGATGACGCCGCCCAGCACGCCGCCCGTGAAGCCGCAAATGGCCGGCAGCGAGGCGACGAAGCCCGCCTGCAGGATCGTCATGTGGCGCGCCTGCACGAGATAGATCGGGAACCACGTCAGGAAGAAGTACGTGAGCACGTTGATGCAGTACTGCGCGAGATACACGCCGAGCAGCATGCGGTTCGTGAGCAACTGTCTGACGACGGGCCAGCCCACGCTGTTCGTCGCTTCCCGCGATGCGCCGCCCGCGCGCTGATGACCGCGGACGATACCGCCACCTTGCTCGATATATTCCAGCTCCTGCCGGTTCACGCGCGGATGGTCCGCCGGGTTCTTCATCACCGAGAGCCACGTGAGCGCGAGCAACAGGCCCGCGATGCCCATCACGATATAGACCTGATGCCAGCCGAACGCGTGCGTGAGCCACGCCATCAGCGGCGTGAAGATGACAGCCGCGAAATACTGCGCGGAGTTGAAGATCGCCGATGCCGTGCCGCGCTCCGTCGTCGGGAACCAGCTCGCGACGACCTTCGCATTGGCCGGGAACGCGGGCGCTTCCGCCGCGCCCATTGCGAAACGCAGCACGAAAAGCGCCGTCACGGCGGTCGCCGCGCTGCCGAGCAGGCCGATGGCGCTTTGCAGCAACGTGAAGAGCGACCACAGGAAGATGCTCGCCGCATACACGCGCCGCGCGCCGAAGCGATCGAGCAGCCAGCCCGCGGGCATCTGCGAGAGCACATACGCCCAGCTGAAAGCCGAGAAGATGTAACCCATGCGGATCGCATCGAAACCGAATTCGGCGCGCATCGCCGAGCCGGTCACCGAGAGCGTCGCGCGGTCCGCATAGTTGAACGTCGTGATGACGAAGACCAGCAACAGAATGAGATAGCGCACGCGGGTGCGCTTCATGACGTCCGCGGGATTCGCGGTGCGGCTCATCGACATGGACTTCCCCTTTGATTCGATCGTGCTGATGCACGAAGGGCCGCACGGGCGGCCCTCATGTGCGAAGCTACTTCCGCGCTTCGCTGTCTCCTTCCGTACCGCTTACTGCGCGCCGAGCTTCTTGATCAGCACGTCGAGCTGCTCCAGCTCGTCTTCCGTCAGATCGGTCAGCGGCGCGCGCACCGGACCCGCGTCGTGGCCGACGAGCTTCGCGCCCGCCTTGACGATCGACACCGCATAGCCCGCTTTGCGGTTGCGGATCTTCAGGTACGGCAGGAAGAATTCGTCGATCAGCTTGCCGACGGTTGCCTGATCGTCTGCCGCGATCGCGCGATAGAACTGCATCGCCGTCTTCGGGATGAAGTTGAATACCGCCGACGAGTACACCGGCACGCCCAGCGCCTTATACGCGGCTGCGTAGACTTCGGCCGTCGGCAGGCCGCCCAAGTACGAGAAGCGGTCGCCGAGACGGCGGCGGATCGTCACCATGTTTTCGATTTCGCCGACGCCGTCCTTGAAGCCGATCAGATTCGGGCAGCTATCCGCCAGTTGCTCCAGCATGTCGGCATTGAGCTTCGAGTTCGCGCGGTTGTAGATGATCACGCCCATGTTCGGCACGGCCTTGCACACTTCCTCGGCGTGCGCGCGGATGCCTTCCTGCGACGCTTCGGTCAGATAGTGCGGCATCAGCAGAACGCCTTGCGCGCCTTGCTTCTCGGCTTCTTGCGCAAACGCGATGGCCGTGCGCGTCGGGCCGCCCGCGCCGGCGAGGATCGGCACCTTGCCGCGGCACACTTCGGTGGCCGTCTTCACGATCTGCGAATATTCGGGTTGCGTGAGCGAGAAGAACTCGCCCGTGCCGCCCGCGACGAACAGCGCTGAAGCACCGTAGGGAGCCAGCCATTCGAGGCGCTCTGCGTAGGTATCTGCGCGGAAGTTGCCTTGCTGGTCGAAATCCGTCACGGGGAAGGAGAGCAGACCTTCGGAAACGATTTGCTTCAGTTCTTGCGGTGTCGTCATGATGTGCGTGTCTGGTTGGTCAGCGACCGGCGGGTGCCGAGCTTATAGGTCATCGTACAACACACCGCGACGTCAGACAACGGGTTAAAGCCAATGTAATCAACGGATACGGGTAAATACTAACCCGCTTTGATCGTCTATGTTGTAGGATGACATAACTCCAACCGCAGCCGCGCGGGTGTCGTTCGCTCAAGGATTCGTCAGAATGAATCAAGCCCCTCTCTATATTCGCGTCCATCCGGATGACAACGTCGCGATCGTCGTCAACGACGGCGGTCTCGGCGAAGGCGCCACGTTTTCCGATGGCCTCGTGCTGCGCGAGCGCGTGCCGCAGGGCCACAAGGTCGCGCTGAAGGATCTCGCGGAAGGCGACGCGGTGATCCGCTACAACGTGGTGATCGGCTATGCGACCAAAGCGCTGCCGAAGGGAAGCTGGGTGAACGAGCACGTCACGCGCATGCCGGCGTCGCCCGAGCTGCACGATCTGCCCATCGCGACGATCAAGGCGCCTGACGAGTCGCCGCTCGAGGGCTTCACGTTCGAGGGCTATCGCAACGCGGACGGCTCGGTCGGCACGCGCAATATCCTCGCGATCACGACGACCGTGCAATGCGTCGCGGACGTGGTGCAGCACGCGGTCACGCGCATCAAGGCCGAATTGCTGCCGCAATACCCGAATGTCGATGACGTCGTGAGCCTCGGCCACACCTACGGCTGCGGTGTGGCGATCGACGCCCCCGACGCGATGGTGCCGATCCGCACCGTGCGCAACATCGCGCTGAATCCGAACTTCGGCGGCGAAGTGATGATGGTGAGCCTCGGTTGCGAGAAGCTGCAGCCCGAGCGCCTGATGCCGCCGGGCACGATTCCGATCGCGGCTGCATCCGCGCAAACGGAAGATGTCGCGGATATCGGCGACAACCTCCACGACGACAACGGCGGAACCGTCGTGCTGCAGGACGAATCGCACGTCGGCTTCGGGTCGATGATCGATTCGATCATGCGCATGGCCGACACGCATCTGAAGCGGCTGAACAATCGCCGTCGCGAGACGTGTCCGGCGGCGGATCTCGTCGTCGGCGTGCAATGCGGCGGCAGCGATGCGTTCTCCGGTCTGACGGCGAATCCGGCGGTCGGCTTCGCGACCGATCTGCTCGTGCGCGCGGGCGCGACCGTAATGTTCTCGGAAGTCACGGAAGTTCGCGATGGCGTCGCGCAGCTCACGGCGCGTGCGGCAAACGGCGACGTGGCGCAGGCGATCATCCGTGAGATGCAGTGGTACGACGATTATCTGAAGCGCGGCGGCGCGGACCGCAGTGCGAACACGACGCCGGGCAACAAGAAGGGCGGCCTCTCGAACATCGTCGAGAAGGCGATGGGGTCCATCGTCAAGTCGGGCAGCTCCGCCATCTCCGGCGTGCTGTCGCCGGGCGAGAAGGTGAAGCAGAAGGGCTTGATTTACGCATCGACGCCCGCGAGCGATTTCATTTGCGGCACGCTGCAACTCGCGGCGGGCATCAACCTGCACGTCTTCACGACGGGGCGCGGCACGCCGTACAGCCTGGCCGAAGTGCCGGTGCTCAAGGTCGCAACGCGCTCGGATCTCGCACGCCGCTGGCACGATCTGATGGACGTGAACGCGGGCACCATCGCGACGGGCGAAGCGACCATCGCCGATGTGGGCTGGGAGCTGTTCCGGCTGATGCTCGATGTCGCGAGCGGCAAGAAGCAGACGAAGGCCGAGGCGCTCAGACTTCATAACGCGCTCGTGCTGTTCAATCCCGCCCCGGTGACCTGATCCGACCGCGCTTGTCGCGGACAACATTTCCTGCTTCACGAGCCGCACCCCGAAGGTTTGGACGCCGATCCACCTTCGGGGTGTTTTCTTTTGAGCCGCCTGGATTCTCGGGACAGGCGCCGGCAACCATTCCAGGGCGCGACCTTGCTACCTCCTCTGCCGCGACGTCCGGCCGCGTGAGCGATCGCGCCCAAGATTTCAACATCGTTCTATATGACCGGAGTGGTCGCGCCTTTATCGTTCAATGCAAGTCACTACACGATCGATGCGCAGGAGCGCGTCGAAGGGCAACTGCTTCTCATCGTATCGCTGTGACGACATCGCAGCGCGCTCCCGGCGTTCCTGCGACGCTCGCTGAACAATCGGACCGACGGTCGAGACCTGCGAGAGCCATTTGATCAGGAGGCCTCATTCGGCCTGTCAGGAGTTGTTTGAGATGGAAAAGACAAGAATCGCCATCGTCGACGATCAAGGCGAGCGCTATCTGTCGCCCATCGCGCACGCTTCGCTGGAGCGCTTCGGCGCGATGCCGGAATACAAGCGATTCATGGCGCTTACCCGCCGTCAGATGGAAGTGACGGGACTGATGCTGTGCGGCCTGAGCGTCTGACCGAGGGCCATCATCTGCAGCGGTGCGACGCGCAAACATGCCAGCACCATCGTGATCGGGAACATGCCGACGCTCGGCATGTACATCATCTGGGCATTGCGCTCTTCGCTCGTCTGGCGAACATGCTTGGCGACCTCCCAGAGGTTTGCGCCTTGCAGCGGGATGAACTCGTGGAACACTTCCTTGCCCGCATCATCGACACGGCCTTCATAGCCCATGCCGACGAGATGGAACTTGTCGCGCATCGCCACCATCGTCTGCGAATGCGTGCGATAGATCGAGTGATTCTTCGAGAACCATTCGAGCACGACGAGCAGCACGGGTTTTTCGCCCTGTTCGACCGCTTGCGCACGGCGTTCGACATCGTGGATGCCGAGGCTCGCGAGCTTGCGGCGAACCAGCGTATTGATGGGCTTCTTGATGTCGTGCTTGCCCGGCAGGTCGGCATAGCTGCAGTGCATGTACATGTCGTGGAAAACGCCCATCGGCAGCACGTCGACGCTTTCGACTTCGGCAAGACGCTCGGGCAGCCAGCTCAGCAGCATCTCACGCTTGGCGTGTGCGGAAGGCGTCGCGAGAAAGCGCGAGGACATGATCGTCGTGGCCATGCTGGCCGTCATCACCTTGTCGTGCTTCCAGAGCAGGTCCCAGTCGAGGCGAACTTCCGACTCCGGCAGATAAAAAAGCTGGAACTTGCGAAACTCATTGTTGCGCAGTTCGAGGGAATTGCGCGATTCCTCGTTCGCGCTGAGCGAACGGAGGATGTGGTCCGCGTTGCGGAACGAGCTGGCGGCGAACAGCGCGGCGAGCCATCGCTGAAACAGCATCAGTTTGCCGATGCCGTGGTCTGAAATAGTGAATTTCGGATCGGACGCCAGTGCCGTGATCGCGGAAGTGAGGCGCGTGAGCAGGTGGTCGTCCATGATGTCGCGCGCTTCGGCGGATTGCGCCCACGTGTCGACGTCCATGAGAACACCGTAATTCTGGTCGATCTTGTTGAGCAGTTCGAGAAGCATGCGACTCGCCTTCTCGTATTCGCGGCGATAACAGAGGTGTTCAAACTTTGCGATGCTGAATTTCATCTTTCGGTTCCTGGTCGTTTGTTCCGATGCGCCTCTGGCCGCTGTTTCGCTCGTGCCTCGCGACTGCCTGGCGCTGACAAGGAGAAGATTAAGGTTTCGACCGGACCTCACGAATAGAAGAAGTTCTAATTTCGCGGCGCGAATGTCGCGAGGCCGCGTCGACGAAACAGGCCGCGAAGTATTCGACGAATTCATTCCGCTCGCGGGCGCCAATCTGTGGGAGCACGTGCGCCAGGTGCGCGAAGTGAGCGAAGCGCGTCAGGCTCAGGCGATGTACATGCCGAGCGTCGGCATGTTCCCGACCACGATGGCGCTGGCGTGCCTGCGCGTCGCGCCCCTGCAGATGATGGCGCTCGGTCATCCCGCGACGACGCACGGTCATGCGATGGACTACGTGGTCGTCGAAGAAGACTACGTAGGCGACGAAGCGTGCTTCAGCGAGAAGCTGCTCAAGCTGCCTTCGGACGGCATGCCGTATCGTCCGCCTGCGGCGATGCTCGAACTCGATCTGCCCAAGCGCAAGCGCCTCAAGGCCGACCCCGTGAAGATCGCTGTCGCGGGCACGACCATCAAGCTCAATCCCGGCTTCCTGCAAACGTGCGCGGAGATCGCCAATGAAGCGCCGGTGCCTGTCGAGTTTCACTTTCTCGTCGGTCAGGCGACGGGCCTCACGTTCCCGCAGGTGCGCAACCTCGTGCACCGCCTGATGGGCGACAAGGCCGTGGTGCACAAGCATCAGGACTACGCGAGCTACATGAAGGTGATCGCGGGTTGCGACATGTTCCTGAACCCGTTCCCGTTCGGCAACACGAACGGCATCGTGGACACGGTGTGGGCGGGGCTCGTCGGCGTATGCAAGACGGGGCGCGAAGTGCACGAGCACATCGACGAAGGCATGTTCCGCCGTCTCGGCTTTCCGGAATGGACCATCGCCGGCACGACGCAAGACTACAAGGCGGCGGCGCTGCGCCTCATCGAAAACGAAAGCGAGCGGCGCGATCTCGCGCGGACGCTCGCAGGCAAAAAAGCCATCGAGAAGCTGATTTTCAAGGGACGTCCCGAGATTCTCGGCGAGCGCATTCAGGCGCTGTTGAAAAATCTGCATGGTGCCCAGGCACGCGTTGCGGTAACCGAAGCGAAGTGAGGTAAACATGAAAGAAACCAGCAAGGCAAGTCTGCGCCGTTCGCGCGAACCGGCATTCATCCAGCACTATTTCGTGGGCGACGGCATCGACATCTGCAGCGCCGATGATTCCCTCGCATCGCATGCACACGTCTTTCCGCGTTTGCGCAACGTGACGTCAGCGGTGCGCCAGTATCCGTACCGCTTCGACATCTACCATCAGGCGATGTTGGCGCTGCTGCGCTGGGATGCGCCCGAGCATGCCGACGCGATATGGAAGCAGTGCGTGGAGCGCCTGCCCGGCGAACATTTGCCGCGTCTTTACGAAGCATTGCACCTCATCGCGCGAGGCAAGCTGCACGAAGGCTTCGCTCTCCGAGAAGCGCTGATGGGCCCGCTGGGATGGAAACGCCGCACCACCACGCAGCCTCCGCGCGACGTGCCGGAGTGGAAGGGCGAATCGTTGAGCGGCAAGTCCATCGCCATCTGGAGCGAGTTCGGCCTCGGCGACGAGATCTTCTTTCTGCGCTTCGCGAAGATCATGCGCGAGCGTTGCGGCGCGAAGCGCGTGGTCGTCGTGTGTCAGGCGCCGCTCGTCGAGCTTTACGAAGCGTCGCTCGATGCCGGCGATGTCGTAGACGTGCGGGACGCGGCGAACCTGTCAGGAATCGATTACTGGGTGTTCCCGCACGCGATTCCCGCGCAACTGCCGCTCGAACTCGATGCGCTGCCGCCGACCGTGCCTTATCTGCGTGCGCCGGAAGCCGTTGCATCGAAGCTGCCCGAGGTCGCGCCCGGGAAGCTGAAGGTCGGCATCGTATTCAAGGGCAACCCGACGCACGAGAACGACGCCAGCCGCTCGCTCCCGTCGCTTGCCGTGCTGAACGATCTCTTCAAGGTAGACGGCATCGAATTCTTCAGCCTGCAGAAGGGCGCGGGCGCCGACGAGGCCGCTGAGTACGCGGAGCAGCGCGGGAACTTCCACGACGTGGGCGCGCATCTCAACACGATGGCGGAAACGGCGAGCGTGATCGCGGCACTCGATCTCGTGCTGACCGTCGATACGTCGGTTGCGCACGTCGCGGGCGCGATGGGCAAACCGGTGTGGCTGATGTTGCCGTCCTATGGCGACTGGCGCTGGCACTACACGCGTGAAGACAGCCCCTGGTATCCGACGATGCGCCTGTTCCGCCGCCGCTTCGGTTGCGACTGGTCGGAAGTCGTCGCGCGCATCGGCGGACACTTGCGGTGTCTGCTGGACGAGAACGCATCGCGCGAGGCCGCATGAAGGAACGCGTTTCTGTCGGCCGCGTTTTCGCGAGCTTCGTCTGCAACTTCATGCTTGCAACGGGCGTGCTGCTTTGGCTTGCCGACTTCGTTCACCGTGCGTGCAGCGCGTGTACGGCCCCGCAGCGCGCGTTGATCGGCATAGCGGGGGCAACGTGCATCGTATTCGCGCGGCCCGCGCTGACGGCGGGGCGCAGGAACCCGCGCCGCTCTTTCCATGATCGCGAGCCCGCCCTCGACGCCATGTTCGTCGGCCGTCTGATGGGGCTCGCGCTCGGCGTGATGACGCACTTGTGGCTCGGCATGCGGTTTAACTGAGCGCGCGATGGCGTTCGTCGCGAATCGAATTCCATCTATAGCTGCTGCGTCCTCGACGTTTGAAAATGAAGGCAAGCGGTAAAGCTCGGGAAAGGCGCGTCGCGTGTCGAACCTTTCGCGCGCCGCCCCGTCAGGACATCCGACCTTGCTTCGGCCCAGATTGCCGCCTTATCCAGGCGGTTTTTTTTTTAAAGCGGGACGGTTTCGACGATCGAAACGGTGTGTGCCTCGCGGTGCCGCACGTTATCGACATTGTTCGATACATGGTCCTGTCGCGTTTGACTACAGTGATGCGATCCAGACCAAGGCGTTGACGCAAGGCCTCGTGTGCGCGATGCCGGTGGCGGCTGCACTTCGACGCGCAATGCATCGCTGATCGGGAGACGGTCGCGTCATCCTTTGCACGCCGCATTGCTAGCCAGGTGCCCTTATGCTCGTTTTAGATTCGATCAGCCACGCCTTCCGGAAGTGTAGTGAAGCAGCGGGATTCGCATCGGCGCTCTTGATTTCGATGTTCGTCGGCATGTCGTTCGTCATCGTCGCCGCGCTCTGCCTGAAAACGTCGGAGTGGATGATATTGGTGCTGATCGCGGCCATCGTTATCGGATCGATGCTCGTGATCACCTGCATGCTCGTCGCCGGAGGCAGTGAAACCAGAAAGCGCGCGAGTTCCCGTGTCATGTCGATGCCGCTGCATCATTTCGCCCGAACCACGCAGCAAGCGGACGATGCATCCGATGCGTGCGGCGAGCCATGGAAAGGCGCAAAGCCGAATTGCAGCCTGTGCCGCTCTAGTGCCAAGCGCCTGCGCCTTGGCTGTTTCACCTGCAACGTTTACTGTGAAGGCCGGAAATGAACCATGCGGCTCTGGAGTCCGGCGGGCTCGCGCACATGCGAGGCTCAGCGCTAGTCTTTGAATTCGAATCCCGGTATCCTAAGACATACTCATTCTATTCCAGCCGGGTCGGGGGGCGCGTCAATGCACTGTTCCGTTCGTCTGTTGCATCGATCGCGTCGAGCAGCGCGTCTGTTTCGACTTCTGAATCAATTATCGAAGACGCCGCGAGCGGTGTGTCCATGAGTGCGCACACGGGCACGGTTCGCGTCGTGCTGGCGGATGACCATCCCATCGTTCTCATGGCCGTCTCCGACCAGTTCTCGAAGCTTCCCGGCTTCGTCATCACGGCTACGGTGAACTCGGGCGCGGAGTTGATCCGCGTGCTCGATAAAGAGCCGGCCGATCTCGTCATCACCGATCTCGTCATGCAGGGCGACGAGGAAGTCGAACTCGACGGCTTGCGGCTCGTGAGCATGCTGCGCCGCTCGCATCCCGATGTCCCGCTCGTCGTCCTCACGATGATGGCAAGCGGCGGCATGTTCCATGAGTTGTGCAAGCTCGGCGTCGCGGCTATCGTCAGCAAGGAAGAGCCGCCGAGCGAGCTTGCGCGGATCAGCCTGCGCGCGCTCGCCACGAAAGAGACGATCTTCTCACCGAAGATCCAGCTCCGTCTCGCGCGCGAAGGCTCGACGACGAAGGACCTCGCGCGCGAGCAGCCGCTTTCGCCGCGCGAGCTGGAAGTCGTGCGGCTGTTCGCGCAGGGGCTTTCCGTGACTGAAATCGCACGGACGCTGAACCGTTCGGTGCCGACGGTCGCCACCCAGAAGCGTTCCGCCATGCGCAAGCTGCATGTGGAGAATCACGTAGACCTCGTCAGGTATGCCGCGAGGATGGGACTGGCCTGATGGAGCGCTTTTTCGCCGCATCGCAGAATTCTCCTCTGCATATGCTGCGGATGCTCGAAAGCAACCTCAGACGGGAGCGGCGCATCTTCGCAGTCGCGGTGGGCCTGCTGATTTTCACCGCAGTCTGCGGAGCGGGCGTCACCGGGTTCTTCATGTTGACGTCGTCGCTGAAGAACGAAGAGGAAATCGCGCAGGCGGCAATGCGCGGCGCGAACGTCAACATATTCAGCCGGTACAACATGCTTACGCTGGGCGCCCTGATGCTGGATGTCGGCGCGACCGAGCCGACGAGCGGCGTGCTCCAGGCGCCCGACAACCCTCGATGCAAGGCCTATCCGTCCGGCCGGGAAGACCAGGCGCTCGCCGCCGCGTGCCAGGCAGCGCATCAGATGATCCCCGAGGAAAGCACGAAGCCGATATTGCAGTTCTCGGACTTCGACGGCACCGCCTCGTCTGGCTTTGGATTTTTCGCCGATACCGACGACAAGGTCGCGCCGCCCGAGAGACTCGCCGCGCTCGCAACCTTCGCAAAGATCTACATGAACACGCGCGGCATCGCGCCGTTCGACGCCGCCCGCATGCGGCGCGTCATGTGGTTCGTCGCCCCGGCGTCGCTCGGCTTCCCAAAGCCGACTGTCATCATGTTCATGGTGGTGGCGCGCGACGAGACGCCTTATGCGCTCGTCTTCACACGGGTCACGCTCGACCACGTGCTGCGCGAGTCGACGTCGGATCTGCTGGAATCACAGATCGCCATCTTCGATAACGAGAATCGCGTGCTCGCCGGCGACGATACGGAGTACCTGCGCTACGTCAACGGGCGGCTCGCGAAAGCGCAAGCCGGCGTGTATCAGTGGCTCGGCAGAGGTTGGGGCGCGAGACTCGACATGCTTGCGCTGGGCATCGGACATATCGTCGTCGCGCTTCCGCTCGCGACCGAGCTGGCCGCGAAGCGCGTGCAACTGACGATCCTGCTCATCGTCACGGGGGCGCTCACCGCCATGTTGCTCGCGATGTACCGCTACTGGAATTTTCGTTTCCTTACCCGCTCGTACGAGCAGGCCTGCCGCGCGGTCGAAGGCGAAATACTGAACCATCTGCTGGCCCATGCGACGCCCGTGGGCTTGTGCATCGCATTGAAAGACGATTTCAGCCTCATCGCGGCCAATCAGGTGGCGCGTTCGCTGTTCGACCTGACCGATGCCTCCCCGATGCGGCTGCCCGCCGGCCTCAGCGAGGCTTTCGTGGCGGCAGGCATCGCGCCGGCGCAAGAGGGGCGCGAGGCGATGATCCAGCAAATCCAGTACACGCTGCATAAATCGGGCGGCGACGCGCTGCATCTCAAGGTGTCGTACGCGTCGGCCGTCGTCAACAAGACCAGCGTGCTGTTCTGGTTTCCTTCGCGCTGCGCAACAGGCGCTCGACTTCGTGTTGCTCGGAGACCAGCGACGCCGCCGCGAAAGCCAAGCTCAGCTTCTTCGCCGCGATGAGCCACGAGATCCGCACGCCGCTGTCGTCGCTCGTCGGGAATCTGGAACTGGTCGCGCTGGGGCCGCTCGCCGCGGAGCAGGAAGCGCGCGTGCAGGCGATGCAGGCGTCGGCGAGCGCGCTGCTGCATGTCGTGAACGATGTCCTCGACTTCTCGAAGATGGATATCGGCGAAATGCGGCTCTCGGAGGAATGGGGCTCGATACGCGAGCTCGTCGTGCGCGTGATGGTCGCGCATGCGCCGCTCGCGAACCGGCAGGGCTTGCGGCTGTTCGTCGTGATCGACCGCGCGTGTCCCGGAAAGCTCTTCTTCGATCCGATTCGCGTCTCGCAGATTCTGAACAACCTGCTCGGCAACGCGCTCAAGTTCACGTATTCCGGAAAAGTCGTCGTGCGCGCCCGATGGGTGAGCGGCGCGCTGGAACTGAGCGTCGCGGACTCGGGCATCGGCATCCCGGAATCGCAGCGCGAGAAGCTCTTTCAGCCGTTCATGCAGGGCGACGCGCATCGCCTCACGCAGGCGCGCGGAACGGGGCTCGGTCTCTCGATCTGCGTGCGGCTTTGCGAGTTGATGAAAGGGAAGATTTCGCTCGACAGCACCGAAGGCGTCGGCACGCGCATCCAGGTGTCGCTGCCGCTTCTCGCCGACGAATCGCCGGGAAGCGGCGACGCCGCACTGCTCGAAGGCAAGGCGGCCATTCTCTGCCGCGCGAGCGAATATCGCGAATGGTTCGAGAATCTCTACGATCCGGATCGCGCGTCCGTCACGTACATGACGCATCCTGACGCGGCGCTCGCCAAGGGCTGCGAGTATCTGATTGTCACCGACGAGTTCAGCGAGCAGGAGATTCAGGCGGTGTGGAAAGACGAGGCGCGCGTCATCCGCATGACGCAGAACGGCCCGCTCGTGCCCGTGCATTGGGCCGACGGCGTGCTCGAAGTCAGCATCTTCAGCCTCAAGGGTTTCAGGGATGCGGTCGCGGCCATCGAGGGGCGGCAGCGCGCGTCCGCACGCCCGGCTACCGGCGCGGCGCTGCCTTCGCCGAATGCGCGCAAGACCGGGCCGGTCGTCGTGATCGCGGAAGACAACCGTCTGAATCGCGGCCTCCTGCGCGATCAGCTTCTCACGCTCGGGGCATCCGTGCTCGAGGCGCACGACGGCGAAGAGGCGCTCGAACTGCTGCGCAAGCATCGCGTGGATATCGTGCTGACCGACATGGACATGCCGAAGATGTCCGGCGCGGAACTGCTCGCCGCGGCCCGTGCGCTCGATCCGGCCATGCGTATCTACGCGATCAGCGCGAGCGCGAGCGCGCAGGATGTCGAACGAGGGCGCGCGCGCGGCTTCACCGACTATCTGACGAAGCCCGTTCCGCTCGCCGTGCTGGCGGGCGTGTTGCAAACGGTCGGCCCGGTCGAATCGAATGCAGCGGCGGATACGGACGCGCCTGGCGGAAGCGATCGCCAGGAAGACGATGATCTTCCTTCGCGCTTCCCGCAGATCCCGGCGGCGTATGTGTCCGACTTCCTCGCGCAGATCGAGGAAGACATCGTCGCGCTCGACGACATCTGCAAGCGCGAGGACGCGCGCAAGCTGCGCGCCTGGGCGCACAAGCTCGCGGGCGGCCTGACGGTGCTCGGTCCGTCGATGATGGTCGACGAGTGCCAGGAACTGCGCGCGTTGCTGCGGGAATCGGAAAGCTGGGCGGAAGACGTCGATACCTACACTGCGCAGCTTCGCCTCGATCTGATCGAGCTTCGCGCCACTCTGCATGCCGCGCTGCATGTGCATCAGAAGTAGCGGGAGACTGGGCAGATACCGTATGCGCGTTCCTCCTCCCGTTTCATGGACCGACCGCCCGGATCGGTGCGCGCGCGTCGCTCGCCTGCGAACGTGGCCGCTGCATGGGCGCCGCCTTCACTGCGCGGCACCGCATTGAACCCGTTCGATCTCGCGAGCGGCGCGTCGGCGACACGGTTCGCCGGCGTAAAGACCGGTGGCGATGCCGCGCGTCATGTGCACGCCCGCGCCGCGCGCGGATTCACGCCTCACGCCGCGTAACGCGCAGCCGGCGTGTCCGTGGAAAGCTCGGGCGCCATCGCCTGCCGCGCGGCTTCATACGCGTCCCACTTCGCGCCGTCGTGCAGCGACGGAATCGTCACGAGCTCGCCGCGATCGAAGCCGACGAGCGCCGCATCGACCAGATCGCCCGCCGACATGACGATCGCCTTGTCGAGGTTTTCGAGCGGCAGGCCGCCCGTTTCCCAGAAGTCGGTGGCCGTGGCGCCCGGCAGCACGGCCTGAATGCGCACGCCCTTGTCCGCCAGTTCCCGATGCAACGACTGGCTGAACGCGAGCACGAAGGCCTTGGTGCCGCCGTACACGCCGTTGAGAATTTCCGGCGCGATGCCGACGATCGACGCGATATTGATGACCGCGCCGTTGCCGCGCCCGACGAAGCCGGGCACCGCCGCGTAAGTGAGGCGCGTGAGCGCGGTCACGTTCAGGTCGATCATGCGCGTCATCGCGTCGACGTCGCTGTCGAGCAAGGGCGTATGCGTGCCGACGCCGGCGTTGTTCACGAGCAGCGTAATGCTCGCGTCTTCCTTCAGTTTCGCTTCGACGGCGGCGAGCGCATTGCGGTCGTTCAGGTCGGCATCGAGAATCTCGACGCTGCGGCGCGTGTCGTTCGTGATCCGCGCGGCGAGCGTCGCGAGGCGGTCGCGGTTGCGGGCGACGAGAACGAGGTCGTAGCCGCGCCGCGCGAGACGTTCCGCATAGACTGCGCCGATGCCGGAAGACGCGCCCGTGACGAGCGCCGTGCCGAGATGTTGCGTCATGATTTCACTCCGTCAGGAAAAGGTGGGGTTGCGTGAGTGAATTGTGGGCCGGTTTGACGGTGGCGCAAATGACGTATAAGGTACGGATTCAGGACATCGAGGCGGATAAACGGACATGCATCGCGTCGGCTATTTGTTGAGCGAAGGCTTTCAGGTGATGGCGCTCGCGTCGCAATCGGTGTTCGAGTACGCGAACATCACCGCGGGCGAAGCGTTCTACAGCATCGAAAATCATTCGACGGCGGGCGGCGAAGTGCGCTCGTCGCTCGGCATGAAGGTGAACACGCGGCCGATCACCCCGCGTACCGCAGTGGACACGTGGATCGCGGCGGGCGTCAACGAGCCGCTCATGACGCCGGCACCCGCCGACGTCGTGACGTTTCTGCGCCGCGCCGGCAAGCGCGCGCGGCGCATCGCGGGCATCTGCACGGGCGGTTTCGTGCTGGCCGAAGCGGGCTTGCTCGCAAACCGCCGCGCGACTACGCACTGGGCCTACGCGCGGGAGATGCAGCAGCGTTTCCCAGATGTGCGCGTGGAGGAAGACCGCATCTTCATCGTCGATGGGCCGATCTGGACGTCGGCGGGCATGACGGCCGGCCTCGATCTCGCGCTCGCGATGGTGGAAAAGGATCTCGGCGCGGAGATCGCGCGCTCTGTCGCGCACAAGCTCGTAATGCATCAGCGGCGCGCGGGCGGCCAGTCGCAGCATTCGGAAATGCTGGATCTCGCGCCGAAGTCGGACCGCATCCAGAACGCGCTGAACTATGCGCGCAAGAACCTGAACCGGCCGTTGACGGTCGAGGAGCTCGCGGGCGAGGCGCATCTGAGCCCGCGCCAGTTCAGCCGCGTGTTCACGCTGGAGACGGGGCAATCGCCGGCGAAGGCCATCGAGGGTTTGCGGCTGGAAGCGGCGCGCCTGATGATCGAAAAGAGCCGTCATTCGCTCGAAACGATTGCGCAGGAAACGGGTTTCCGGGACCGGCGGCATATGCGCGAGGCGTTCATGCGCGGCTTCGGCGTGCCGCCGCAGGAAGTGCGGCGCGAGGCGCGGGCGTCGGTCTGATACTCGGCTTTTCACGTACTCAACGTCAACGTCAACGTCAAGGACAAGCTGTGTCGAACATAAACCCCGACCGCCTGCTGAGCGACCTCAAGCATCTGCGCACGTTCGGCGCGACCGGCCCGGGCGTCGTGCGCCTGTCGCTGTCGCCGGTCGACATGGCCGCGCGCCGCTGGCTCGCCGGCCGCATGAACGACGCGGGCCTGAGCGCGTCCATCGACGGCGTCGGCACCGTGTTCGGCCGCTCGCGCAACGCGGGGCCGGCGCTCCTGATCGGCTCGCACACCGACACGCAGCCGACGGGCGGCTGGCTCGACGGCGCGCTCGGCGTCGTCTACGGCCTGGAGATCGCACGCGCGCTCGCCGAATGCGGGCAGACGCGTCATTTCGCGGTCGACGTCGCATCGTGGATCGACGAAGAAGGCACGTTCTCGGGCTTTCTCGGCAGCCGCAGCTTCGTCGGCGAAAATGTCGATGACGCCGTGCGCGGCGCGCGCAATCGCGAAGGCGTGCTGCTCGGCGATGCGCTGAAGCAGGCCGGACTCGCCGAAGCCGCGCGCGTGCGCATCGACAAGACACGGCACAAAGCGTATCTGGAGCCGCACATCGAGCAGGGCGGACGGCTGGAAGCACACGGGAAGTCGATCGGCGTGGTGACGACCATCGTGGGCATTCGCGAATTGAAGCTGCATTTCACGGGTCAGCGCAATCACGCCGGCACCACGCCGATGTCGATTCGCCGCGACGCGGGCGCGGCGCTCGTCGCGTTCATCGCGCGCATGGACGAAGCGTTCCGCCAGCTCGCCGATGCCGATACCGTGTGGACGGTCGGGCGCATCGAGCTCGATCCGGGCTCGTTCAGCGTGGTGCCGGGCGCGGCGGACCTTTACCTGCAATTCCGCGACGCCAGCGCCGCACGTCTGCGCGCGATGGAAGCCGCGCTCGCCTCACTGATTTGCGACTTCAACGCCGAAGGCCGTGCGAGCGTCGCCATGACGGACAGCGAGCCGCCCGAAGAGCCCGTGACGATGGATGCCGCGTTGCAGGCGCATCTCGCGAACGCGGCCGAAGCGCTCGCGCCGGGTCAGTGGGAGCGCATGCCGAGCGGCGCGTCGCACGATGCGCAGGTCATCGCGCATCACGTGCCGGCGTGCATGCTGTTCGTGCCGAGCATCGGCGGCGTCAGTCACGACTTCATCGAAGATACGGCCGAGGCGCATATCGTGCTGGGTTGCGAAGTGGCGGCGCGGGCGGCGGCGGACATGCTGCGCGACCTCGTCAGCCGATCTCCGCGATGAACCGCTCCGCCTCGCGCCATACGCCGAATCCCGACGCCGGATTCATGTGGCCGACCTCGCCGAGATCGACGAGCCGCGCGCCCCAGTCATCTGCCATGCCGGCCACGCGCTCGAAGCGCGCAAGCGGATCGTTCCGGCTTGCCGCGACGACACACGCAAACGGCAGGCGCTCGCGCGGAGTGGGAAGCCATCCGTTCAGGCGAAGCTCATCGGGCGTCGGGTAGCCTGCGGGCAGTGGCGCATCGAAATCGGGCGGCGTGACGAGGAGCGCACCGTGAATCTCGCGCCGGTGCTGCCGCGCCCAGTGCACGGTGATCATCACGCCGGCGCTGTGCGCGACGAGCACGACCGGCCCGGTGATGTGCGACAGCTCGGCCTCCAGCGCGGCGACGCGCGCGCTGCGATCGAGCTTGTCGCGTTGCAGCGGCGGCACGGTGCGCACGTTCGGATGGGCCTTGGCGAAATGCGTCTGCCAGTGGTCTTCGACGTGATCGCGCAGGCCGGGAACCATGAGGATCGTCGGCGCGTCCGGTGATGCGTTCATGCGGTGATTTCCTTGTCGGTCAGTGAATGTCAGCCGGAAGTGTCAGAAAGGCACGTCGCCGATGATCCCCGCACGTTCCATCTTGCGATGACATGGCGGATAGTCCATCACCGCGTAGTGCTGCGTGCTGCGGTTGTCCCAGATCGCGATGCTGTTCTTCGACCAGCGCCAGCGCACCTGATATTCCGGTATGCAGGCCTGGCTCAGCAGATAGGCGAGCAACTGCCCCGCGCCGGGATTCGCGTCCTGCCCGAAGCGCACGCGCGCGGGCGTGTGATAGTTGGTGAAATGCGTCGTGAACGCGTTCACGAACAGCACCTTCTCGCCGGTTTCCGGATGCGTGCGCACGACGGGATGCTCGGCATCGGGAAACTGCGCCTTGAGCGCGAGACGCTTTCCGATCGGCATGGCCGCGCCGAAGCTCGCCTCGATGCTGTGCCGCGCGCGCAGATCCGCGATCTGCTCCTTCACATGCGCGGGCAGATTCTCATATGCGAGCACCATGTTCGCCCAGATCGTGTCGCCGCCGACCGGCGGGCATTCCACGCAGCGCAGCACGCAGCCGAAAGGCGGCGCGACGCGCCATGTCGCGTCCGTGTGCCACGCGTTCTCGTAGCGGTCGTTCGGCTGATCGGGCGACTTGTAGATGCGCACGAGTCCCGGATGCTCGGGATCGCTGCCCGCGACCGGATGATCCTCCAGCTCGCCGAAGCGCCGCGCGAACGCGACATGCTCGGCGCGCGTGATCTCCTGATCGCGCAGAAAGAGCACGCGATGCGCGAGCAGCGCGCGGCGGATTCCGGCGAAGAGCGCGTCGTCGTGAATGGCATCGGCGAGATTGACGCCGGTCAGTTCCGCGCCGATTGCGCAAGTGAGCTGCTCGATATGCATGTTGTCTCCTCAGACGACGAACACGGACGAACCCGTGGTCTTGCGCGCTTCGACATCGCGGTGCGCGTCCTGCGCATCGGCGAGCGCGTTCTTCTCGGCCGGATCGGCGATGTAATCGGCGAGCGCCGGACGCGTCAGATATAGCGGGCCTTTTTTCACGAGCAGCTGCGGATCGAAGGGCGCAACCGGCCCCGATGCCGTGCCGACCCACATCATCAGACCTTGCCGCGCGAGCGAATCGAGCGAATCGAGCGATGCGTCGAAGGCCGTCTTGCCGACGCTGTCGAAAACGGCGTTCACGCCTTTGCCGTCGGTCAGTTCGCGCACGCGCGCGGCGACGTCTTCGCGTCGATGAATCCAGTGTAGGTCACGCGATCGCCTTCCTTCAGATGCGCGACGTTCGCGCGGCCTCCACGCCCATGCCCGAGGGCAGCGGCAGCGGATGGAGGCTCGAGCGGAAGCAGGTGTCCGCGAAGTTGAGTCCGACGGCTTCATGACGCGGACGCACCTCGAACGGTGCGGGCTGGCCGACGCCGACCGCTTCCCAGCGCAGGACTTCAGGGCCGCCGGTTTCGTGAAAGCGGATCGCACGGGCCATTCTGTTCGTCTGCGGTGTCGTTCGTTACGTTCAGCGCGGGGCGCCGGCAAGCGCGCTCCAGTCTTCGTCGCGCAAATAACGGCGCGCGGCCGGCAGCACGACGCCTTCGATGCGTCCCATGCGTTCCCACGCGAAGCGCGCGCACGCATGCAATGTGTCGTCGCCGGCGGTCCCGTCGTGCGTGACCGATTCCGCGATGCGCGCGAGCAGGGCCGCTTCGCGCCCGGCGAGGCGCGCGAGTTCGTCGAGTTCGGCATCGAGCGACGATGTCCGCTCGCGCAACGCCATCGTCAGCGCGTGTTCTTCGCCATGTGCTTCGCGAAGACGCTCGATCGTGCGGGCATCGGGGCGCGCCATGCGCAGCGCATCGTCGTAGGCATCCGAACGCGCACGATGCACGGCGAGCAATGCGCCGACCGCCTTTTCGACCATCGGGCGGGCGTCGCGCGGGCACACGAGCACGGCGACGCCCGGCACGGGCGGCACGGACCCGCCGTGCGCGATGCACACGAGGTCGTACTCGCGCGCCGCCTGCCCGCCGATGCCTTCGAACGCCGCCCTGCCATGCGATGTCAGCACCGACGCGGGCACGCCCTGTGCGCGCGCCGCGGCTTCGGCGCGGGCCAATAGCGACGCGGCCTGCCTATGCTGCGCTGCATCGTCGCTCGCGCCCGCCTGCGGGCACAAGAACGTTATGCGCGCGCCGAGCGATCGCGCGAGCTCGGCCGCATGGCCGATCGCCTCGACGCACGCGTCGCTGCGTTCGATGGGCACGAGCAGATGTCGGTACATGGTGGTCCTTCGGCTTGCAGTTTCACGGATGAGGGCATCGTAGTGCGCGCATCGCGTGCGCGCCCCTCTCGCGGCGGGAGGGGGCTTGACGCGTGTGCGCCATCCGAACCATGCTAGGCGCATTACAAAAATCGACCGATGACCACCGACTCCCCCTCCACGGAACTCGTATTGAAGACGATGGCGCCGCGCGCGCCGTCGGGCCTGCTCGCGCGTGCGCGCCTGAACGCGGAAAGCGCCCGCAGCCAGATCGTGCTGGTGCAGGCGGGCGCGGGATACGGCAAGACCTCGTTGCTCGCGCAGTGGCGGCGCGAGTTTCTGGCGCGCGGCGCGGCCGTCGCGTGGCTGCTCGCCGACGAGCGCGACGACGCCGAGCGTTTTCTGCGCGCGCTCGTCCACGCCATCCGCACGGGCTGCGCGCGTCCGGGCTTCGGGCGGTTCATCGCCGAAAGTCCGGGCGCGCCCGGCGCGTTCGAACTCGCCACCGCGTGGCTCGCCGAACTCGCGCAGTTATCGCTCGATGTCGTGCTGATCGTCGATGAAGCCGACCGGCTGCCCGCCTCGGGCGCACACATGCTCGACTACGTGATGCACAACGCGCCGCAGAATCTGCGCATCGTGGCGGCGGGGCGTCAGGGGCTCGACAAGCCGGCGGCGGAATTGCTCGCGTACGGGCAGGCGGAGCTCATCGGCCCGGAGGCGCTGCGTTTTCGCGTTGATGACACCATCGCGCTCGTCACGCAGCGCTTCGGCGGGCGCGTGGACGCCGATGCTTCCGCGCGCCTTTTCGAAATCACCGATGGCTGGCCGCTCGGCCTGCAACTCGCGCTCACCGCGATGGCGCGCGCCCAGGACCCGCGCGCGGCGCTCGACAATCTCGCGGCGGGGCCGCGCGGCCTGCGCGAGCCGCTCGTCGCGGCGCTGCTCAGCGAGCTTTCATCCGACGACGAGCGCTTTCTCGTCGACATCAGCGTGGTGGACGTGCTGCATCCCGATTTGTGCGCCGGCCTGACCGGCGCCGCGGACGCGCCGCAGCGTCTCGCGCGCCTCGTGCGCGACACGCCCGTCTTCGTCTCGGCGGAAGCAAGCGACTGGTGCCGCATGCATCCGCTCGCGCGCGACGTGCTGCAGGCGCGGCTCACCGCACTTCCGGACGATGAACGCGCGGCGCTGCATCGGCGTGCGGCGCGCTGGCTCGGCGCGCGCGGCATGCTCGAACAGGCGGCGCGTCACGCGCACGCGGCGGGCGAGCGCGAGCACGCATACGAACTCGCGGAACGGTCGCTGCACGATGCCGTGAAGCAAGGCCAGCTCGGCACCGTGCTCGACTGGCTGGAGCGCCTGCCGGAAGACGAACTGGAAAAACGCCCGCGCCTGTGCCTTGCCGTCGCTTGGGCGCTCGCGCTGGGCGAACGTCATCAGGAGGCGCAGCGTCAGGTCGAGCGCGTGCTGGCGTCGCAGGGCGCCGACGACGCCCTGCGCTACGAATGCGCGCTGATCCTGAGCGCGGCCGCATGGTACGCCGACGATCCCGACCGCTTCCTGGCGCTCTTCGAGCCGTGGGCGCAGACGCCGCCTCCGAAGGATTCATGGCTCGCGCAGGCGCACGCGAACCGCCTCGCCGCCCGCGCGATGCTGCTCGGCGAGCCCGCGCAGGCGCGCAGGCTCCAGCAGGCGGTGACGCGCGCGCAGACCGGCAAGGGGCTCGGCTATGTCGTGCGCTGGGGCGATCACATGGTCGGCCTGACGTGGCTGCAGGAAGGACAGGTGAAGCTCGCCGAAAGCGTGCTGCTGCCCGCGCTCGCGAGCGCCGAAGACGATCTCGGGCGGCGTCATCCGCTGACGTGCATGTTCGCGGCGACGTGCGCTTCGATCGCCTACGAGGACGATCGCATCGACGAGGCCGGCGCGCTGCTCGCCAATCGCCTCGACGTGCTCGAGCACGCTGCGATGCCCGAAACGGTCATGCTCGCCTACCGCACGGCGGCGCGCATCGCGGCCGTGCGCGGCGACGAGCATCGCGCGCTCGATCTGCTCGAAATGCTTTACGCGATGGGCGTCGCGCGCAACCTGCCGCGTCTTTGCGCGACGAGCCTTGCCGAGCAGGTGCGGGCGCACGCGGGCCGTTACCGCGCACAGACCTGCGACGCGCTCGTCGAGCGCATCGATGCGATCGTCGATGAACACGGCGCGACGCGCGGGCCGATCTGGTGCCGCTCGATGCACATGCTCCAGTCGACCGCGCACGGCGGCGCGGCGCTCGCGCGGGAGGACTGGCAGGCCGCCATCGAACCGCTCGCGCACGCGGAACAGCTCGCCGCGACGATGAAGCTCGGCCGCCAGCGCATCGAACTGATGGCCTTGCGCGCGTTCGCGCAGGAACGGGCGAACGGCGAAGGGCACGCGCCGTTTCTCGAAGCGTTGAACCTCGCGCGCACGTATCACCTCGGGCGCGTGCTGATCGACGCGCATCCGGCGCTCGCGGACTGGGCGCGGCGCCTGAGCGAAGCCGGCGACGTGAATCCGGGCGAGCGGCCCGTCGTGCCGCCGCATGTCGTGCGCGTGCCGCCGCGTTCCGGCGAGGGCGGCCCGCGCGCGTTGCCGAGCGTGATCCTCACGCCGAAGGAGCGCGAGATTCTCGAACTCCTCGCGCGCAACCTGAGCAACAAGGAAATTGCGCTCGCGGCGGCGGTCGGCGAAGGCACCGTCAAGTGGCATCTGAAGAATCTCTTCGGCAAGCTCGACGCGAGTTCGCGCAAGCACGCGGTGCGCCGCGCCATGGCGCTCGGCTTGCTCGAAGGCGTGCAATAGCGCTCCACGGCCCGGTGTACCGATTGCGCGAATCGAAACAATGAAGCTGTCGGCACGCGTGGATGCAACGCGCGTGCCGCTTGTAATCCCCGCCGCCTAACATATCCTTGCTCAGTGTGATGAACCGAACGGGGGACGGCCATGAGCGATGTTTCCGCAACCGATGCAGTCGCGAACGCGAAAGCCGCCGCGAGCGACGTGCCCGGCTATGCGTTCCAGCACGACGTCATGAGGAATCTCATCTGCCGTCAGGCGCGTTATCCCGACATCGCGACACAGCAGGACTGGTACATGGCGCTCGCGTACAGCGTGCGGGATCGCATGCTCGCGCGCTGGGCCGCGTCGACGAAGGTCTATGCGGCGAAGGACGTCAAGGTCGCCTGCTATCTGTCGGCCGAATTCCTGATCGGCCCGCAGCTCGGCAATAACCTGCTCAATCTCGACATGGAAGCCGAAGCGCGCGAAGCGATGCACGCGCTCGGTCACGATCTGGACGAGCTGCTTGCCATCGAAGAAGAGCCGGGGCTCGGCAACGGCGGCCTCGGGCGCCTCGCCGCGTGCTATCTGGATTCGCTCGCGACGCTGGAAATCCCGGCTATGGGTTACGGCATACGGTACGAGTTCGGCATCTTCGATCAGGAGATCCGCGACGGCTGGCAGGTGGAAACCACCGACAAGTGGCTGCAAAAGGGCAACCCGTGGGAAATCGTCCGCCCCGATATCAGCCAATACGTGTCTTTCGGCGGACACACGCAAAGCGAAACGGATGCGGATGGCAGGCTGCGCGTGCGCTGGATTGCGCGGCGCCAGGTGAAAGGCGTCGCATGCGACATGCCGATGCAGGGTTATCGCGTCGATACGTGCAACATCCTGCGCCTTTGGAAAAGCGAGGCGGTCGAGTCTTTCGATTTTCAGGACTTCAACGCGGGCGAATACTACGAGGCCGTCGAGGAAAAGGTCGTCTCGGAGACGCTCTCGAAAGTGCTCTATCCGAACGATGAACCCGAGGCCGGCAAGCGACTGCGTCTCGCGCAGCAGTATTTCTTCGTTTCCTGCTCGCTTCAGGACATGCTGCGCATGATGGACGCGAAGGGCACGTCGATCGACCAGTTCGCGGACCTTTTCGCGGCGCAGCTCAACGATACGCATCCTTCGGTCGCAGTGGCGGAGCTGATGCGCCTGCTCATCGACGAGCGTCTGCTTTCATGGGATGCGGCGTGGGACATCACGCGGCGCACCTTCGCCTATACGAATCACACGCTCTTGCCCGAGGCGCTCGAAACATGGGGCCTGCCGCTCTTTCAGAGCCTGTTGCCGCGCCCGCTCGAAATCATCTACGAAATCAATCGCCGCTTCCTCGATGACGTGCGCCGCCAGTATCCCGGCGACGAAGAGCGCGTGAAGCGCATGTCGCTCATCGACGAAACCGGCGACAGGAAAGTGCGCATGGCGAATCTCGCGACCGTCGGCAGTCATGCGGTCAACGGCGTGGCGGCGCTGCATTCGGACCTGTTGAAGCAGACCGTGCTGCGCGATTTCGCCGAGATGTTCCCGGAGCACTTCCTTAACGTGACGAACGGCGTCACGCCGCGCCGCTTTCTGATGCTGAGCAATCCGGGGCTCGCGCGCCTTCTCGATAAGACGATCGGCGACGGCTGGCGCACCGATCTCGCACGACTCGACGCGCTGGCGGCCCACGCCGACGACACCGCCTTCCAGGACGCATGGCGCGCGATCCGGCGCGACAACAAGACTGCGCTCGCGGCGCGCATCAGGAATACGACCGGCATCGACGTCGATCCGGGCGCGCTCTTCGACATCCAGGTGAAGCGCATCCACGAATACAAGCGTCAGCATCTGAACGCGCTCTACATCATCAGTCTCTATCGGCGCCTGTGCCGCAATCCCGATCTCGATACGGCGCCGCGCTGCTTCATCTTCGGCGGAAAGGCCGCGCCGGGTTATGCGATGGCGAAGCTCATCATCCGCCTGATCAACGGCATTGCGGAAGTCGTGAACAACGATGCAAGCCTCAAAGGCCGGATGAAAGTGGTGTTTTATCCCGACTTCAACGTGAAGAACGGGCACTGGATCTATCCCGCCGCGGACCTGTCCGAGCAAATTTCGACGGCGGGCAAGGAGGCGTCCGGCACGGGCAACATGAAATTCATGATCAACGGCGCATTGACGATCGGCACGCTGGATGGCGCGAACGTGGAGATTCGCGAGGAAGCGGGCGCGGAGAATTTTTTCCTCTTCGGCCTCAGCGCGCAGCAAGTGGACGAGCTGAAGCGCGCGGGGTATCGGCCTGCGGACTACGCGCAGGGCAACGATGACTTGCGCGATGCGCTCGATGAGATCGCGCAAGGCCGCTTCTCGCGCGGGGACAAGGAGATGTTCCGCCCGCTCGTCGATAGCCTGCTGCAACACGATCCCTTCCTCGTGCTCGCCGATTTCGCCGATTACGTCGCGTGTCAGGACCGCGTGAGCGAAGCATGGCGCGATGCGCGGCAATGGACGCGCATGTCGATCATGAATTCGGCACGCTCGGGCAAGTTCTCGTCGGACCGCGCGATCCGCGAATATTGCGAGCGCATCTGGACGACGCATCCGGTGAGGATCGATCTTGCTCAGTCCTGAAGCGCACGCGCAAAGGATCTATCGCACGCAGCCCGGCTCGCGCTTTCCCATCGGCGCGACGGTCATGCCGGGCGGCGTCAACTTCTGCGCGTTCTGCCGGCGCGCTACGCGCGTCGAGCTGCTGCTGTACGCATCGGAAGAAAGTGCCGAGCCGTTTCAGGTCATCGCGCTGTCGGGCGACGCGAACCGCACGTATCTCTTCTGGCATGTGTTCGTCGAGGATCTTCCGTTGCGCAGTTGTTATACGTGGCGCGCATACGGTCCCCTCGGCGTGCCGCAGATGAGCGACGAGGCCGCGAGCCGCAAGGAACTGATCGATCCGCAGGCGCGCGGCGTGAGCGACCGCTTCTATGATCGTCAGCATGCCGCCGACGCGCATGCGGCGGGGCACGCGTCCCTTCGGGGCATCGTCACGGAGCCGCTCGGCCGCCCTGACGACGACGTCGAGGTTCGCACGCTCGACGAGGCGATCATCTACGAGCTGCACGTCGGCGGGTTTACCCGGCATCCGTCGAGCGGCGTGCGTCATCCCGGCACGTTCGCGGGTCTCATCGAGAAAATTCCTTATTTGAAGGCGCTCGGCGTCACGCACGTCGAACTGCTGCCGGTGATGGCCTTCGACGAACAGGACATTCCCGCTTCCGCCGCGGCGCGTGGCCTGCGCAACTACTGGGGCTACAGCACGCACAGCTTTTACAGCCCGCATCCGCGCTATTGCGTGGAGCCCGCGTGCGCGCCGCAGGAGTTCCGCGCGTTCGTCGACGCACTTCACGCGGCGGGCATCCGCGTGTTGCTCGACGTCGTGTTCAATCACACGTCGGAGGCGGGCAAGAACGGACCGGTGATTCATTTCAAGGTCTTCGCCAACGAGACCTTCTATCAGATAGATGCGAACGACGGGCGACATTACCGCGACTACACCGGATGCGGCAACACGCTCAACTGCAATCATCCGCTGGTATCGGCCTTCATCTTGCGCTGCCTCGAATACTGGGTTCGCGAACTGGACGTCGACGGTTTCCGCTTCGATCTCGCGAGCGTGTTCGTGCGCGGCGAGAACGGCGAGTTGTTGGGCACGCCGCCTTTACCGTGGGCGATGGAAGCTTCGCCGGTGCTGGCGCGCGTGCCCCTGATCGCCGAGGCTTGGGATGCGGGCGGCCTCTATCACGTCGGCTCGTTTCCCGGCATGGCGTGGACCGAATGGAACGGGCGCTACCGCGATGTGATCCGGCGTTTCGTGCGTGGCGATCCGGGCATCGTCGGCGAGGTGTGCACGTGCATCGCGGGCAGCGCGGACCTCTATCAGAGCGATGGCCGGCTGCCTGCGAACAGCATCAACTTCGTGACCTGTCACGACGGCTTCACGCTGAACGACCTCGTGAGCTACGAGGCCAAGCACAACGAGGCGAACGGCGAGGACAACCGCGACGGCAGCAACGACGATCTGTCGTGGAACTGCGGCGCGGAAGGCGCGACCGACGACCCGGCGATCATCGGCCTGCGGCTTCGACAGGCGCGCAACTTCATGGCGATCCTGCTTCTGAGCCAGGGCGTGCCGATGCTGCTCGCCGGCGACGAAATCCTGCGCAGCCAGCGCGGCAACAACAACGCCTTCTGTCAGGACAACGCGCTCTCGTGGATCGACTGGGAGCTCTCCGACAACGCCCGCGCCATGCTGCGCTTCGTGCGCGAGATGATCGCGCTGCGCAAGCGTCACGCGAGCCTGCGCCGCCGGCGCTTTCTGACAGGACAACCCGCGAACGGGCAAACGCAGCCCGATGTCGCATGGCACGGCGAACGGCTCGACGCGCCCGCGTGGCATGACCCGGGCGCGCGCCTCGTGGCGTTCACACTCGCTGGACAGGCGGCGGGCGAGCCGATGCTGCACATCGTCTTCAACATGCACGACGAGCCGCGTGATGTCGCGCTGCCCGTCCTCGACAACCGGAGCTGGCGGCGTATCGTGGATACGTCGGCCGAATCGCCCAGGGACATTGTTCCGGATGTCGAAACGGCGGCGATCGAACGCGGCGCGTGCCGGGCCGGCGCACGCAGCGTCGTCGTGCTCGAATCGGATTGATGCATCGGTTGCATGTTGATCGTGCGTCGATTACGCGGTGATGCTGGACTGCGCCGCGCAAAGCGCCTTTAATATTCGTGTACTGCTGAGTTGCTTTGTCTACCCACAGGAGGCGGCATGGATGCAGTCAGGACCTTCCTCGAGAATCAGTCGCTGTTCGCGCTCTTCCTGACGATTGCGCTGGGTTATCTGATCGGCGAGATCAACATCAAAGGCGTGGCGCTCGGTTCCGGCGCGGTTCTGTTCGTCGGGCTCGCGATCGGTGCATTCGCGCCGAAGTCCGCGCCCCCGGCGTTGCTCGGCACGCTCGGGCTGCTGCTGTTTCTCTACGGCATCGGCATTCAGTATGGCGCGCAGTTCTTTCACGGGCTGACAAGCCGCGAGGGCGCGAAGGCGAACGCGGCGGCGTGCATCGGCGTGGTCGTCTCGGGCCTCGTTTCCTGCGCCTTCATACACTTCGGCATCAAGCTCGCCGATGCGCTCGGCATGTTCGCCGGCAGCGGAACCAGCACGGCGAGCCTGCAGGTCGCGATCGCATCGATGAAAAGCAACGATGCAGCCGTGGCCTACAGCATCACGTATCCGTTCGGCGTTGCCGGTCCGATCCTGTTCATCTATCTGCTCAGCGTGGCGCTGAAAGTAAAGATTCAGAAGCCGCCGGCGAAGTTGATCGAATCGGCGGAGATCGCGCTGAGAAACGCGAACTTCGTCGGTCTGAAGCTGGCGGAGCTTACTCGTCGTCTGCCTTCCGGCGTGGCGATCGCCGCGGTGCGGCGCGCGCATCACAATCAGTTGCCCACGGCCGATTTCACGCTGCGCGCCGACGATGTGCTCCTCGCCACGGCCACCGACCGCCGCCTGCTCGACGAAGCCGCCACGCTGTGCGGCGAGTTGCAGCCGGGACGGATGACGAGTCATCGCGAAGACCTCGACTACATGCGGGTGTTCGCGTCGAATCCGGCGGTCGTCGGCATGGCGCTCGGCGATATTCGCTTTCCCGATGGCGTCAACTGCGCGATCGCGCACGTGCGCCGCGGCGACGCCGACATGCTCTCGACACCCGATCTGATCCTCGAAGCGGGCGACCGCGTCGGCCTGCTCGTCAATCGCGCGCATCAGGCGACGATGCGCACGTTCTTCGGCGATTCGATCAAGGGCACAGCCGATCTGAGCTTCATCTGCCTCGGCATCGGCGCGGCCCTGGGCTTGCTCGTCGGTGCGATTCCGCTGCCGGTTCCCGGCCTCGGCGCGTTCAGCCTGGGGCTCGCCGCGTTGCTGCTGGTCGCGCTGTGTCTCGGCAAGGCGCGGCGCAACGGGCCGTTCGTCTGGGTGATGCCGTTGTCGGCGAATCTCGTGCTGCGCAACCTCGGCCTCACGATCTTCCTCGCGCAAGTGGGCATTTCCTGCGGGCCCAAGTTCGTCGCGACCGTGGCCACGGCCGGGCCGCTTCTGCTGCTTTACGGCGTGATCACGCTGCTGGTTCTCGTGAGTGTGACGGCAGTCTGCTGCCTGTGGATCTTCAGGCTTCCCTTCGATACGTCGGTCGGCGTGATCTGCGGCGCGACCGGCAATCCGGCGATCCTCGCATTCGCCAATCGCGTCGCGCCGACCGATCAGCCCGACATCATGTACGCGATGATCTTCCCGTCGATGACCATCGTCAAAGTGCTTTTCGTGCAGATCGCCATATCGCTTGCCGCGGGTTAGCCTTGCGTCACCATGCCGTCAAAATCTCGGAGGAGAACATCATGGAAGTGGCGATCTTCAGCTCGACGCCCTACGAGCGCGAGTATCTCGACGAAGCGAACAAGGTCGAGAAGCACAAGCTCAGGTATCACGAGATGTCGCTCAATATGGATACGGTCGAGCTCGCGGCGGGCTACGGCGCCGTCTGCATCTTTGTCAATGACAAGGCCGATGCCGAAGTGCTCGAAGCATTGCACAAGGGCGGCACGCGTCTCGTCGCACTGCGCTGCACGGGCTTCAACAATGTCGATCTCGCGGCCGCCGCGAAGCTCGGCATCAAGGTCGTGCGCGTCGTCAACTATTCGCCGAACTCGGTGGCGGAGCACGCGGTTGCGCTTCTGCTCGCGATCAATCGCAAGGTGCATCGCGCATACAACCGCACGCGCGATTCGAACTTTTCGCTCGACGGGCTCATCGGCTTCGATCTGTGCGGCAAGACGGTCGCCGTGGTCGGCACGGGCAAGATCGGCTGCGTCTTCGCGAAGATCATGCAGGGCTTCGGCTGCAACGTGATTGGCTACGATCCTTATCCGTCGAAGGCATTCGAGGCGCTCGGCCTGCACTATGCGACGCCCGGAGAGATCGGCGAGCGGGCGGACATCGTCGCGCTGTTTTGTCCGCTGACGCCGCAGACGCATCACATCATCAATGCAGAGTCGCTCAAGCGCGCGAAGCCCGGTGCGTTGCTCGTCAACACGAGCCGGGGCGCGCTGATCGATACGGAGGCCGTCATCGAGGCGTTGAAGACCGGGCAGCTAGGCGGTCTCGCGATCGATGTCTACGAACAGGAGGCAGATCTTTTCTTCCGCGATCTGTCGAGCGAAATCATCACCGACGACATTTTCCAGCGGCTCGTCTCGTTTCCGAATGTCATCGTGACGGGGCATCAGGCGTATCTGACCCGTGAAGCATTGACGACGATCTGCGAGACCACGCTGCAAAGCATCACGGCCTTCGAGAAGAACCAGCCGCTGGAAAACGAGGTGAAGGCCAAATAGCGGCGCGCGCCGATGACTCCCGGAAATCCGCCGAAGGAACGCGCGCGCGAGCCCGTGCTCGACACGGTCGATCGCGTGTCGGAACTGTGCTTCGGCCTCTTCATGGCGCTGACGTTCGTGGGCACGGTATCGGCGGCGACGGGCGGCGAGGACGCGGGGCGAAAGATGCTCTACACGGCCATGGGCTGCAATCTCGCGTGGGGTCTCGCGGACGCCGTCATGTATCTCGTGCGCACGATCACGGACCGCGCGCGCAGGCATGCGCTCGCGCTCTCCATACAACGCGAGCGCGACGCGGCGGCGGGCGTGCGCGCATTGCGCGAGCGCGTGTCCACGGCGCTCGATCCGTTCGTGACCGACGCCGATCTCGAGACCATTCGCAGGCGCATCGCCGAAAGCGGCAGCCTGCCCGAGCGCGCGCATTTCGTACGCGACGACTTTCTCGCGGCGCTGGGCATCTTCATCATCATCGTGCTGTCGACGTTTCCCGTCGCGGCGCCGTTTGTCATCTTCGAACATGTGCCGACGGCGTTGCTGATCTCGCGCGTGCTGACGCTCGTGATGTTGTTCTTCTGCGGCTTTGCACTGGGCCGCTATGCGGGCTGGAAGGGCTGGAAAGCGGGGCTTTCGATGATGGCGCTGGGCGTGCTCCTGACGATGGCGATCATCGCCTTAGGCGGATAACCAAAACCGGGGGCGTTCGCCGAACGAGCGAATAAACACCTACGTTGCCATTCTTGAAATCGCTGAAAGGTTCGCATATCTTGCAGAGGGAGCCCTTTTCCGCGGGGATGAAACGTCAGCGGGCATCGAGCGACAAACGGCAACACAGAATACGAAGACGCTGATTTGGTCACAGGTTTTCCCACGCCTCCGATTGCTGAGTCTGGAGAGGTCCGTGTAGCCGGATATCGCCGCGTGCCTCTTGTCGCGTTTTACTCGCGCGCCATCGCGACGAATCAGCCTGTGAACGAAGCGTGGCCGGATGCCTTGAATGCGCTTCCCAATTGCGCGAAAGTCATGAAAAAGATGAGCGCCGATATCGGCCGGATCGTCGAATCATTTCAAGGATCGAAACCCGGTTGACGCTTATCAAGGATATTACTTTCGAATCCTCACGAAATAGCGAAAAGTATGCGCCAGGACGGCGCCTCCGGCTATATCATCGACGGGCGCATGCTGGCGGGCTTCGCGATGACCGCGTATCCCTCGCAGCACGGCGCGACGACATTCGTTGTGAATAGCAACGGCGTCGTGTATCAAAAGATTGCGGTGCGTCCGCGCAAGCGCACGGAATTTGGATCGCGGCGGTCCTGGCCCGCTTGCAGAAGCCTCGAAGGAAGACCGGGGCGCGGATTTCGCGGAAGCGCCGAAATTTTGAATGGCTTGAATTATCGAACTCAGGGAAGGAGTCACCATGAATGCAAAGAGATTGCGTGCGGGCTGCGCCATCGTGATCGCCGTGATGGCGCTCGATGCCGTCGCACAGAGCAAACCGATCGCTTACCCGTCCAAAGGTCAGAGTGCGCAGCAACAGCAAAGCGACGACGGCGCGTGCTATAGCTGGGCAAAAAGCAACACGGGCATCGACCCGGCGACTGCTTCCGCGGCGCCGCCTCCGCAGGGCGGGCCGGCCGTGGGCGGCGGTGAGCGCGTGGGCGGCGCGGCGCGCGG
>NZ_JALQDI010000051.1:0-250288 GCF_023631305.1 Caballeronia sp. INML3B | reverse complement strand
GGCGGCGCGGCGCGCGGCGCGGCGGGTGGCGCGGTGATCGGCGCGATTGCGGGCGATGCGGGCAAGGGCGCGGCGATCGGCGCGGCCACCGGCACGATGGCGGGCGGAATGCGCGCGCGGCAGAACAAGCGCGCGCAGGAAGCCAACACGCAGGCGCAGAGCCAGGGCGCGATGTCCACGTACTACCGCGCGTGGGCAGCCTGCATGCAGGGACGCGGCTACTCGATCCAGTAACTTCGTTGCGGCGCGGATATAAACAGGGAGCACGATCATGAAACGTGTAAGTCTCGTTGTCTTGTCGTGCCTTGCGATATCCGCAAGCGCATTGTCCGCCGAGCCCGAAAACGACGTGAGCGTCACGCGCGATGCGAACGGCGCCACGGTGCAGGGCGTCGCTAAGGTCACGGCGACGATCGTCGGCATCGATCCGGCGACGCGCACCGTCACGTTGAAAACGCAGGCGGGCAAGGTGATCGAGCTGGAAGTGACCAACGAGGCGCGCAACTTCGACCAGCTCGCGCTCGGCGATGTCGTCACGGCGCGGTATCGGGAATCGTTGACGCTGAGTCTCATCGAGAAGAAAACGCAGGCGTCACGCTCGGAGAACGACACGGCCGAGCGTGCGCCGCGCGGTGCGAAGCCCGGCGGCGCACTCGGCCGGGAAGTGACGGTCATCGCGGATGTGATCGGCGTCGATCGTCATGCGAAGATCGTCACGTTGCGCGGGCCGCGCGGCGAAATCGTGGACCTGCGCGTGCAGGACCCGGACCGCCTGAAGCGCGTGAAAAAGGGCGATCAGGTGAAAGCGGTCTATACGGAAGCGCTCGCGATCTCCGTCGAGCCTGCCACGAAGAAATAAGCGTAAACGAGCATCACGGCAACGCGGGGGAGACCATGAAAAGACGCTTCGCATTCGCGATGACGCATGGCGCGTGCGCCGTCGCGCTCGCGCTCGCCGGTTGCGCGCAGCCCGAGCAGCGCGTGCAACCCGGCATGGATCAGCAGGCGATCATCGCGAAGCTCGGGCCACCGAAGGAAACCTACGACCTGCCCAATGGCGGCAAGCGTCTCATGTGGCCCACGCAGCCTATGGGATCGACGACCACGGCCGTCGATCTCGACGCGTCGGGTAACACGGTCAGTGTGCGGCAAGTGCTTCAGGAAAACGAGTTCTATCGGGCCGAGATCAACAAATGGACGCGCAACGACGTGCTGGTCGCATTCGGCCGTCCGTTCGAGACGGCCTATTTCAAGCGGATGGATCGTGAGGTGTGGTCGTATCGGTATATAGAGAACAACATCGACCATATGCTCTTTCACTTCTATTTCGACGCTCAGGGCGTGCTCAGGCAAACGCAGAAGCAGCCGGACCCGAAATACGATCCCAGCCAGCGCAACGTGCTGTGAACGGCGCCTGACATGGGCGTGAACCCGCGCACTTTCTCAGGACGCGGGAACGATGAAGGCATGCGCGCAAATCTAGAAGCTGACGGCGAAGCCGAACGACACGCCGTGCACGTTGTGGCCGAACACGTAGCGCACCATCGCGCGTGTGCGCGTGATGACGACCGGATACCGGCTGCTGTCGAGCTCCAATCCGACACCGAGCGATGTCAGGTCGTTGAAGCCGAGTACGCCGGCGCTGTCGCCGAAGTAATGCGAGTACGCGGTTTCGAGCACATAGCGCACCGGGCGGTCGAGCGCGGCAAGGCCTGTGGGGGCACGCCAGCGCGCCCACAGGCTGAATTGCTGGGCCGTCGCCGATCCCTGAACGGCTTCCGACGAACTGCCGAAGCTGCGTAAATAGATATCGGTTGCGCGGAGTTCGAGATCGATCTCGTAGTGTTCGCGGTAGTGCTCCAGATCGAGCATCAGCGAGCCGCCGAGACCGTACGCATTGAGCGCGCCGTCTTCGAGGAACTGGAGGTTGGAGTTGGCGACACGGTTGAACACGGTCTGAGCGACGCGCAGATCGCTCGCCACACGGCCGATCATGCCGTTCAGGATCGGCCGCAGGCGCAACTCGTCGGTGATCGGGAAATCCCAGCCGATGCCGATGGTCGTGCTCGCGGTGTTCCATTTCGCCGGCACCGGACGTTGCTGATTGCCTTCGGTCGCGATGAAGGTCGGGTCGTACCGGCTGTACGCCACAGTCCCTTCGAGGTAAAGCGGAAACGAGCGGCTCAGGGTAAAGCCGCCGCCGAGCTGCGTCTGGCCGAAGCCCGGATTGCCGGTGGTGCCGCTGTTGATGGAAAGCGAACTCGTCGTGACATCCGGCACCGCGGTGTACGACATGATCGCGAGCACGGCGTTCGCGTAGCTCTTGACGTTCGCCCCGACGACGGCGCGGTCCGGCGCGGCCTGCGCGTGCGCGAGGACGGGTGCGAGGGCGATCGGGACGAGCATCGAAAAGATGCGCAACCGGATCGAAGAAAGGATCGGCTTTCGCATGTGCGCAGCGCTCGAACGTTGAACGGCTGATTGGTCGTACGTTGCAAACGGCTGCTCCGCCGATGTGCCGATGCACATCGCATGCGCGGAGCCCTTGAACGATCCCACGGTCACACGCAGGAAATGTAGCCTACCGGGCGGCGCGCGCCAAGCCCGACGCATACGAGAGCGTTCACACGGCGACCCAGGATTTCCTAAACTGGATCTATTCCGCGCAACATCAGGAGAGAACGATGAGATTGAACGAGCCGCGCATGGTGGTTGCCTCGATCGGCGTTTTCATCTGGCTCGGCGGCCTCTACTTCACGATTCATGGTCTGCTGTATGACGTGAAGCCGGAATTCCGCTACGGCATGTGGGCGCTCGGCATCGGCATCGTGACCTTTGTCGTCGCGTTGAATCCGCTCGCGCAACGAAGATCGGGAAAGCGCGATGAATCGACCTGATCGGCCGTTCGTGTACTAGGCTATAGAAGCAGAAACAACACGAAACTCAACGGAGAATTTCGCAATGGGTGATCTCTGGATAGGCAATGTAGACGAGTCCACGACCGACGATGAAATCCGGCAGTTCCTCTGCAATTACGGCTTTCCTCCGTACGATTCGATTCAGCGCGTGCCCGGCACCGGAGAGCATCCGGCCGCCGTCGTGAGCTTCGATAACGTCGAGCCGCACGTGCTGCGCACGTTTCAGCCGCGCATTCACAACATGTTCTGGAAAAATCGCACGCTCATGGTGCAGGTTGTGCCCGAGCGCAACGAAACCTGATGGCGTCATGACGAGGCCGCGACCCGGTGCCGCGCGCATCGTCTCGACGGCGGCCGCGGGGCGGCCGCACGGGTTGCATCGAACCACATGGGGAGACAGCGATGAAAGAAGAGAAGGCTGTCGGCGAATCGAGGGGCGTGCGCGAAGGCGCGGCTGTGCATGAGCGCCTGAGCCGAAAGCAGTATGAGAAGGAGCTTGCGCGTCTGCATGTCGAGCTCGTGAAGCTCCAGGAATGGGCCGTCCACACGGGGGCGAAGGTCTGCGTCGTATTCGAAGGGCGCGACGGCGCGGGCAAGGGCGGCACGATCAAGGCGATCACCGAGCGCGTGAGCCCGCGCATCTTCCGCGTGGTCGCGCTGCCCGCGCCCACCGAGCGCGAGAAGACGCAGATGTACGTGCAGCGTTATCTGCCGCATCTGCCGGCGGCGGGCGAAATCATGCTTTTCGACCGGAGCTGGTACAACCGCGCGGGCGTCGAACGCGTGATGGGCTTCTGCACCGAGGAGCAGGCGAAAACGTTCCTGAAAGGCGTGCCGCTCGTGGAGCGCGCGATCATCGATTCGGGCATCATCCTGCTCAAATACTGGCTCGAAGTCGGCCAGGAAGAACAGACGCGGCGCCTCGAAGAGCGCATCCACGACGAGCGCAAGATCTGGAAGCTCTCGCCGATGGACCTGCGCTCGTACAGCCGCTGGTACGACTATTCGCGCGCCCGCGACGACATGTTCGAAGCAACCGACACCGATCTCGCACCGTGGTACGTCGTACGTTCCGACGACAAGCGCCGCGCGCGCCTGAATCTCATCAGCCATCTGTTGACGAACATTCCCTACACGGCCGTGCCGAGGGAAAAGGTGAAGCTGCCCAAGCGCCAGAAGCCGGAGGGCTATCGCGAGAGCGACCGGCCGCTGCGCTACGTGCCCGAGCGCTTCTGAGCGCGACACCGGCGCACGGGTTTCGTCATGCCGCCGCGCGCGCCCATCGCTCCCGAATGGCTGTTTCATTATGAGAAACAGTGGGCGCGCGCCGATGCGATCGCGGGTCTGACGGCGGCGGCCGTCGTGATTCCGAAGGCGCTCGCCTACGCGACGATCGCCGGCCTGCCCGTTCAGGCCGGCCTTTACACGGCATGCGTGCCGATGATCGTCTACGCCTTCACGGGATCGTCGCGCGCGCTCTCCGTGAGCACGACGACCACGCTCGCGATTCTCGCCGCGAATGCATTGAGTACGACGATCGGCAACGACGACACGCACGCGCTCGCCATCGCCAATGCCACGCTGACGATGCTCGTCGGCGTGATGCTCGTCGCGGCAGCGTGCCTGCGCCTCGGCTTCGTCGCCAACTTCATTTCCGAGCCGGTGCTCGTGGGCTTCAAGGCGGGCGTGGCGATCGTCATTGTCATGGATCAGTTGCCGAAACTGTTCGGCATCCACTATCCGAAAGGGTCGTTCTTCCACAATGTCGGCGCGTTCGTCGCGGGGTTACCGCATCTTTCGGCGAGCACGCTCGCGCTCGCGATGCTCACGCTCGTCGCGCTCGTGCTGCTCGAACGCTTCACGCCGCGCGCGCCGGCGCCGTTGCTGGTCGTCGCGGCGGCGATCATTGCAGTCGCCGCCTTCGATCTGCGCGCGCACGGCGTCGAAACGGTCGGCGCGGTGCCGGCGGGATTGCCCTCGTGGACGCAGCCGGATTTGTCGCTTGCCTTGAAGCTGTGGCCGGACGCGCTGGGCATCGCATTGATGAGCTTCACCGAAAGCATTGCGGCGGCCCGCGCCTTCGCGCGCAACGACGAGCCGGTGCCCGACGCGAACCGCGAACTGCTCGCGACCGGTCTTGCGAACGCGGGCGGCGCATTGTTCGGCGCGATGGTTGCGGGCGGCGGAACGAGCCAGACGGCCGTGAACCGGCAAGCGGGCGCGCGCACGCAACTCGCGAGCCTCATGACGGCGCTCGTCGCGCTCGCCGTGATGCTGCTGTTCGCGCCGCTGATGGCGCTGATGCCGCACGCGACACTCGCCGCCGTCGTGGTGTTCTATTCCATCGGGCTTTTCAGCCCCGCCGAATTCGACGCAATTCTGAAGATCCGCCGCACCGAGTTCGTCTGGGCGCTGACGGCATGCGCGGGCGTCGTGCTGCTGGGCACGCTGGAGGGCATCGTCGTCGCGATCGTCGTGTCGCTTTTTGCGCTCGCGCATCAGGTGTCCGATCCGCCGGTCTATGCGCTCAGGCGGATACCGGGCACGAACGTGTTTCGCCGCGATTCGTCGAGACATCCCGATGACGAATCGTTTCCCGGCCTGTTGCTGCTGCGTCCCGAGGGACGGATATTTTTCGCCAATGCGCAACGTGTCGCCGAAAAGATCCGGCCGCTCGTGCGCGAGTCCGGCGCGAAGGTCGTCGTGCTGGACCTGAGCCGCGTCTTCGATATCGAATACACCGCGCTCAAGATGATGAGCGAAGCGGAAGCCCGCCTCGCCGCGAACGGCACCACGCTCTGGCTCGCGGGCCTGAATCCGGGCGTGCTCGCGGCGGTGCGGCGCTCGCCGCTCGGCGAAGCGCTCGGCGAATCGCGCATGTTCTACAACCTCGAACATGTTGTGACGAAGTACCGGCAGATTGTTTCGCCCGACGGCGATACCGCCGCGCGAACCTGAGTTGCCTTATTTGCCACTTCCCTGTCGCACATTGCGCATATATTTTAATGATGGTATTCAATTCATCGGTCCATGCGTTCATCTCGCCGGCCGATACATCTGCTTTGAGCCTCATCCCTTGCACGTTCTCTTCGCGGAGGTCACGTCATGCCGTATGCAGGTCAACTGGCGCGAAGCCAGGAAATCGCGGAAAAAGTCGCGCGCGTGTTCGAGAAGCGCGCGGAACTGGCGCAGCAGCAATTCAGCGAGCGCACGCGCGATGCGGGCACGCGTCTTTTCGGCAACGGCGACGCGGATCGTTTCAGCGATGCGGGCGCGAACGCAGCGGGCCAGTTGAACGGCTACACCTATGCGCTCGATCTCGTGCAGCGTTCGATTCTCTTCTGGGACACGCTGCGTCAGCGCGGCAACAATTTCATCGAGCAGACGAAGCGCGGTCTCGAACCGGTGCTGCACTTCGCGCATGAAATGCTGCTCGATGGCCGGACCTTCGCGCGGCCCGTGAACTACGCGCTCCTGCGCATCGTGCCGCCCGAGGGCGTGAGCATCGATCCGTTGAAACGGCCTTATCTCATCATCGATCCGCGTGCAGGGCACGGTCCCGGCATCGGCGGTTTCAAGGACGATTCGCAAGTGGGTGTCGCGTTGCGCGCGGGTCATCCGGTGTACTTCGTCACGTTCTTCCGCGACCCGCAACCCGGTCAGACGCTGCTCGATGTATGCGCGGCCGAACAGCAGTTCGTCAGGCACGTGCGGGAGCTGCATCCCGACAGCGCGAAGCCCGCGATCGTCGGCAACTGCCAGGGCGGCTGGGCCGCGATGATGCTTGCGAGCTCGCAGCCCGACGATACCGGCCCGCTCGTCATCAACGGCGCGCCGATGTCGTACTGGAGCGGCGCATGGAGCGAAGGCGAGGGCGACAACCCCATGCGCTATTCCGGCGGCATGCTGGGCGGCACCTGGCTCGCGTCATTGACGGCGGACCTCGGCAACGGCAAGTTCGACGGCGCGTATCTCGTCGAGAATTTCGAGAACCTCAATCCCGCGAACAGTTTCTGGGACAAGTACTACAAGCTGTTCGACAACATCGACACCGAACCGCCGCGCTTTCTCGACTTCGAACGCTGGTGGGGCGGCTATTACCTGATGAACCGCGAAGAGATCGAATGGATCACGCGCAATCTTTTCGTCGGCAACAAGTTATGGTCGGGTGAAGTGCGCGGCGTGTCGGGCGCGTCCTTCGATCTGCGGGCGATCAAGTCGCCGATCATCCTCTTCGCGTCGATGGGCGACAACATCACGCCGCCGCAGCAGGCGTTCAACTGGGTCGCGGACATCTACGGCAGCACGGACGAGATCAAGGCGCGCGGCCAGGTGATCGTCGGATTGATGCATGAGAACATCGGCCACCTCGGCATCTTCGTGAGCGGCAAGGTCGCGAAGAAGGAGTACACGCAGATCGCATCGGTGCTGGAGGCGATCGAATCGTTTCCGCCGGGGCTGTACGGCATGGAGATCGCCGAACGAAAGGGCGAGGGCGGCAAGACCGAGTACGACGTGAGCTTTCGCGAGCGCCGTCTGGAAGAGGTGAAGGAACGCTTCAATCGTTTCGAGCGCGTCGACGAGCGGCCGTTCGAAGCGGTGAAGCAGGTATCGGATTTCAATCAGCGCGCCTATGAACTTTTCGCGCAGCCCTTCGTGCAGGCGATGGCCAACGACACCACCGCGAGCATGCTGCGCGCGTTTCATCCATTGCGCGCGCAACGCTGGATGTTCTCGGATTACAACCCGTGGCTCGCATGGCTCGGCCCCGCGGCGGATGCGGTCAGGGCCGCGCGCAAGCCCGACACCGGAACCAGTGTGCTGCGGCGTGCGGAGCATTGCGGCTCCGACATGATCAGCGCGAGCCTCGACTTTTATCGTGCGATGCGCGATGCCACGACGGAAGCAATGTTCTTCTCCGTCTACGGCAACCTCTTCTCCGCGCATCAGGCGCAACGGCAGGAGGCGCCGGAGCCTGTAGCCGATCCGCGCGATCTGCCTTTCGTTCAGGACGCGCTTGCATCGATCGGGCACGGTGGGTATGCGGAGGCCGTCGCGCGCGTCGCGTGCCTGCTGATGCGGCACGACGAGCCGCTGCCGCTCACGCGCATGGTCTTGCGGCAGGCGCTCGCGGCCGACTACGCGGAATATCTGCCGCAGATGCCGCCCGACCAATGGCGGCGCATCCGCGGCGAGCAGGAAATCATCGTGCGCTACGAGCCGGAGCAGGCGCTCGCGACCTTGCCCGATCTCCTCGACGACAACGACGACCGCAAGAAGCTCATCACGCTCTTCGACAAGCTGCACGCGGACAGCCGCATGCAAGGCTTCGAGCCGACGGCCGCGCAGCACGACATGCTCGCGCGCATTCGCGCGGCGCTGCCCGTCAAGGCCGCGCGCGCGGCAAGACGTTCAGCGCCCGCGCACTGAGGCATCGGCGGCGCATCTCACGTTCAACGGGAGGCGGTATGAATCATACGCACGAGAAGTATGAACGGCTCATCGAGATTTGCAGGGCACTGCCGCCGCTCGCGGTGGCGGTCGCGCATCCGTGCGACCGGACATCGCTCGAAAGCGCGGTCAAGGCGCATGAGATGGGCCTGATCGCGCCGATTCTCGTCGGGCCGCGCGAGCGCATTCGCGAGGTCGCGGAGGAATGCGGGCTGAACATCGCGGGCTTTCCTGTCGTCGATGCGCCGCACAGTCATGCGTCCGCGGAAAAGGCGGTGGAACTCGTGCGCGAAGCGAAAGCCGAGGCGCTCATGAAAGGCAGCCTGCACACCGACGAGCTCATGGCCGCCGTCGTGAAACGCGAGCGCGGCTTGCGCACGCAACGGCGCCTGTCGCACTGCTTCATCATGGATGTGCCGGGCCACGAGAACGTGCTCATCATCAGCGACGCCGCGATCAACATCGCGCCGACGCTCGCCGACAAGGTCGATATCGTGCAGAACGCAATCGATCTCTGCCACGCGCTGCCGATGGACGAGGTCAGGGTCGCGATCCTCTCCGCGATGGAAACGGTGAACCCGAAAGTGCCGTCGACGCTGGAGGCAGCAGCGCTCTGCAAGATGGTCGATCGCCATCAGATCACCGGTGCGCTCGTCGATGGCCCGCTCGCGCTCGACAACGCGATCGATCCCGAAGCCGCGAGGACGAAGAAGATCGATTCGCCCGTCGCGGGGCGCGCGAACGTGCTGATCGTGCCGGATCTCGAAGCGGGCAACATGCTCGCGAAGAGCCTGTCGTTTCTCGCGGGCGCGGATGCGGCGGGCATCGTGCTCGGCGCGCGCGTGCCGATCATCCTGACGAGCCGTGCCGATTCGCTGCAATCGCGGCTTGCGTCGTGCGCGATCGCGTCGCTCGTGGCGTCGAAGCGCCGCGAAGCAGCGCAAGTGGCGGGGTAAGCCATGGCCGACGTCATCATGGTTCTCAACGCGGGTTCGTCGAGCATCAAGTTCAGCGCGTTCGATGTCGAAGGCAAAGCGCTCGAACTCGTCACGCGCGGACAAGTGGAAGGTCTCTTCAGCTCGCCGCATTTCGTCGCGTTCGATGCGCAAGGCGAGAAGACCGGCGAAAATGCGTGGGGTGAGGGCGCAAGGCTCGAACATGCCGATGCGATCGCATATCTGGGCGCTTTTCTGCGCGGTCATGGCGTGGGGCATCGTCTGATCGGCGTGGGGCATCGCGTCGTGCATGGCGGCGCGCATTTCACGAAGCCCGTGCTGACGAACGCGCACGTGCTCGACGAGCTCGACAAGCTCACGCCGCTCGCGCCGCTGCATCAGCCGCACAATCTCAAGCCGATCCGCATCATCGCCGAGCGCAATCCGGGCCTGCCGCAAGTCGCCTGCTTCGACACGGCCTTTCATGCGGATCAGGCGCCGCTCGCGCAGGCGTTCGCGCTGCCCGAATCGATCACGAAGAACGGCGTGCGGCGTTATGGCTTTCATGGCCTCTCGTACGAATACATCGCGAGTACGCTGCCCGATATCGCGCCCGATGCGGCGCGCGGGCGCACGGTCGTCGCGCATCTGGGCAACGGCGCGAGCCTGTGCGCGATACACGCGGGCAGGAGCGTCGCGAGCACGATGGGCTTCACCGCCGTCGATGGCCTCATGATGGGCACACGCTGCGGCAATCTCGATCCCGGCGTGATCCTTTATCTCCTCGACGAGCTCGGCATGAACGCGCGCGAGATCGAAGACCTGTTGTATCGCCGCTCGGGCCTGCTCGGGGTATCGGGCATCTCGGGGGACATGCGCGCGCTCCTCGCGAGCAGCGACGAACGCGCGCGCTTCGCCATCGACCTTTACGTGTATCGCATCGGCCGCGAGCTCGGCTCGATGAGCGCCGCGCTGCAAGGGCTCGATGCCGTCGTGTTCACGGCGGGCATCGGCGAGCATTCGAAAGAGATACGTCAGCGCGTGTGCGAGCAGGCGGCATGGTGGGGCATCGAGCTCGATGCCAAAGCCAACGAGAGCGGCGGCCCGCGCATCAGCACCGCGTCGAGCAAGGTGAGCGCCTGGGCGATTCCGACCAACGAGGAACTGATGATCGCGCGTCATGCGCTCGCGTTGATCGAAGGAGCGCGCGCATGACGCTGAACGTGCCACATCCCGTGTTGAAGGGCGCGAAGGCGCTCGTCACCGGCATCGCCAACGAGCATTCGATCGCGTATGGCTGCGCGAAGGCGTTCCGCGAACTGGGCGCCGATCTCGCCATCACCTATGCGGACGAAAAGGCGCGCCCGTATGTCGAGCCGATCGCGAAAGATCTCGAAGCGCCGATCTTCATGCCGCTCGACGCATCGAGCGAGGAGGAGACCGACGCGGTGTTCGCGCGCATCGCGAGCGAGTGGGCGAGGCTCGATATCCTCGTGCATTCGATCGCGTGGGCGCCGAAGGGCGATCTGCAAGGCGGCCTGTTGAACTGTTCGGCGCAAGGCTTCGCGAAGGCGATGGACATCTCCTGCCATTCGTTCGTGCGCATGGCGCGGCTCGCGGCCCCGCTCATGAAAAACGGCGGCGCGATGTTCACGATGAGCTATCACGGCGCAAACAAGGTCGTCCCCAACTACAACGTGATGGGCCCGGTGAAGGCCGCGCTCGAAGCGTGCGCGCGCTATCTCGCTTACGAGCTCGGTCCGCAGGGCATTCGCGTGCATGCGATCTCTCCGGGCCCGCTCAAGACGCGCGCGGCGTCGGGGCTCAAGGACTTCGACCTGTTGCTGACCGAAGCCGAAGAACGCGCGCCGCTCGGCGAACTGGTCGACATCATGGACGTCGGCTTCACATGCGCGTTCCTCGCGACGCCTTATGCGCGGCGGCTGTCGGGCGAAACGCTCTATGTGGACGGCGGCGTGCACATCATGGGATGAAACTCTTCGACCGGCTCTTCAATCGCAGGGCGAGTGAGCCTCAGGCGTCGCGCGAGGACGTGCGGCAGGCGCTCGAGCGCATCGTCGCGATTGCGCCGCAGGTGAGGCTCGCGAGTCGCTTCGAAGCGCGGCTTGCGCCCGTCATCGGCAAGACGCTCGGGTTCGCGCGCGAGCTCGTCTGCGCGCTGCCGCCGCCGCGCGATGCGACACCCGGCGCTTGGGCGGGCGATCCGCATTTGCGCGCGATGTTCGCGACGCCCGAGGATATCGTGAGCGTCATCGGGCAATCGAACGAAGTGCGCGGCTGGTTCGACGAGCATTTCACCGCGGACCACGTCCATGCCGTGCTGAGCAGCCGGATGATCGAGCGGCGCGTGCTCGGCTCCGCGCTCGAAGGCGGCGTGATGCGCGCGGACGTCGCGCGCACGACGATCGGCTTCGAGGACAAGCGCATGCGCATCTGCGCGGAAACCGACGACGCGCTCAGGCGCGACATCGTGCTGCGCATGGTCGAGCAACTGACGCTCGAGGCGATGGCGCGTTTCACCGCGCAGGAAGCGAGGCGCGAGGCGCTCAACGAAGAGCGCGCACTGCTCAGCGCGCGAATGCAGATGCTCGGCCGGCGCGGCACGGGCATGGGCGGTCTCGTCTCGTCTGTCGGGACATCGGGCGACATGGCGCGCCTGCAACGCGACGTCGCGGAGAACGAAGCGGCGCTCGCCGCGCTCGGCTCGCGGGCGCAAGCCGTCGACGTGCAGCTTCGCACGCTCGTCGATCTGCTCGCGGAGCCCGCGGCGCTCATCAGCGTCACGCCGCGCACGCTGTGCATCAATCAGATGAACCTGCTCGTGGAAGAGGGCAGCGACGAATGCGGCGCGGAAGTCACCATCCAGCTCGCGCGCATGCCGATGCAGCCGCAGCAGACGCGCGCGGTCGAGTTCGTGCGGATCGCGCGGCGCGACATGCCGCCCGCCGGCACCGCGCTCGATGGCGCGGAACACTGGGTCCTGTAACCGCGTCGCTCAGGGCGAGGCGCTGCGCGCGATCGCGTTGGCGATGTCGCGGCTCACGCTCCCGAGCGCGCGGCTGTGCGCGGCCACGAGCGCATTCCAGTCTGCGCCGGCGACGGGCTCGCGCACGAGCGAGCGGCCGGACAGCCCGTTTTCGTCGCCGAAGCGGCGCACGGACCAGTGCGCGTCGATCGCGACGGTATCGCCGGGAACGGATTCGAACTGCTGGATATCGACGCGCACGCGCCATGCTTGCGGGTCCGCGAGCGAGCGCGAGGCGGGCGCGACGCGATCGGACCCGAGCAGCAACGTGAGATCGCCTGCGATGGCGCTCGCGATGCTGCTGTTGAGCGGCTCGCCCCAGCGCGCGTATTCGTTGAGCGCGACTTCGTTGTTCGTGTTGCGCGTGACGATCTGCGGCCGGTCGACGAGATCGGGCACCGTCACCGGCCCGACGATCACCGGCCGCGAGTTCGTGCGCGCGGCCGTCGCGGCGAGCGAGGGATCGGTGCTCAGCCGGTAGAAGCTCGCGGGTGGCGAACCGCACCCGGCGAGCAGAACGGCGAGTAAGAGAGAGAGCAGAGTGGACCGCATCACTTCTTGTCCTCCGGCTTGCCGCGCAGCAACGCTTCCGGATGCTGCTGCAGATAGTCCGCGAGACTGCGGAACGAGGCCGCCGTGCGCGTCAGTTCCCGGACCGCTTCGGCCGTGTCCTGCTGCAGGCCCGAATCCGGCATGAGCGTGGAATGCGCCGCATCGAGCGCGGCGCGGGCGGCGGCGAGCGTGGTCGCGGCTTGCGGCACGACTTGCGTGTTGAGGCCCTGCATCAGCGCGGTCGTGCTGTTGAGCGTCTGCCGCGCGCTCGCGGTCAGTTCCTCGATCGGCAGCTTGTCGATGCGCGTCATGATGCGGTTGATGGAATCCTGCATCGATTCGAGGCCGCTCGGCGTCGTCGGCAATTCGGGCGGACTGCGGTTCCAGTCGATGCTCGCCTTCTTCGCGCCCGGGAAGAAATCGAGCGAGACGTACAACTGGCCGGTGAGCAGGCTGCCCGTGCGCAACTGCCCGCGCAGGCCGCGCGAGACGAGCACGTCCGCGAGCGCGCGCCGGTCTGTCGCCACCCTGCCGCCCGTCGGCCCCGTGGCGAATCGCGACGTGAAGCGCTCCGGATACAGCCTGATCTCGACCGGAATGCTGATGCGCTTCGTGACCGGGTCGAAGCGCGTGTTGATGGCCGCCACCTCGCCGACCTGGATGCCGCGGAATTCCACCGGCGCGCCCACGGCGAGCCCGCGCACCGAGCCCGAGAAGTCGAACACATAGTTATCGACGATGCGCTCCTGCACGCGCAGCGCCTCGGCCCGTGTCGGATACAGATTGAAGGTCGTGTTGGGCGGCGCCTCGGCCCAGCTGAGCGACACGGCGGGCGTCTCGAACGCGAGCCCGCCCACGAGGATCGAGACGAGCGATTGCGTGTTGACCTTGAGCCCGTCGGTGCCGAGCGTGAGGTCGATGCCGCCCGCCTGCCAGAAGCGCGAATCCGCGTTGACGTAGCGGTCGTAGGGCGCGTTGACGAATATGTGCAGCGTGACGCCGCTGCCGTCCTTGTCGAGCTCGAAGGACGTCACCTGGCCGACCTGCAGGCGGCGGAAATAGATCGGCGTGCCGACATCGACCGAGCCGAGATCCGTCGCCTTCAGCACGAACTGCCGGCCGGGCACGTCGCTCGCGAAGACCGGCGGCGTTTCGAGGCCGGTGTAATCGCGCCGGTCCTGCTTCGCGCGCCCGATATCCATGCCGATATAGGCGCCCGAGAGCAACGTGCTGATGCCCGACACCGAGCCGCCCGCCACGCGCGGCCGCACGACCCAGAAGCGCGTGTCCTCGACGAGCATGTTGGTCGCGTCGCGCGTCAGCTCGGCCGTGGCGACCACGCGCTTGTAATCCTTCGACAGCGCGACCGACTTCACGAGGCCGATGTCCACGTCCTTGAACTTGATCTTCGTCTTGCCGGCTTCGATGCCTTCGCCCGTCTTGAAGCTGATCGTGACGGTCGGTCCCTGTTCGAGCACGGTTTTCGCGGCGAGCCAGATGCCGATCACCACCGCGACCGCCGGAACGACCCAGACCCACGGAATGCGCCAGCGCTTCTTCGGCGCAACTTCCGCATCGGGGATATCGCCGGGTGTGTTCATCGCCTTTCTTCCCGTGGCGGCGCGCTGTCCCAAATGAGGCGCGGATCGAACGACATCGCCGCGAACATCGTCAGCACGACGACCGCGCCGAACGCGATCGCCGCCGGACCGGCCTCGATCGTCGCCATCGCGCTGAACTGCACGAGCGCGACGAGCACGGCGATCACGTAGATATCGAGCATCGACCAGCGGCCCACCAGCTCGACGATGCGGTAGATGCGCGCGCGCTGCACGTTGCGCTGCGTCATGCGCAGATTCGCGGTGGCGGCGAGATAGCCGATCGCGAGAATCTTGAGCATCGGCACGGCGATGCTCGCAATGAACACGATGATCGCGAGCGGCCACGATCCCGAATGCCACAGGTACACGACGCCGCTCATGATCGTGTCCTTCTGCGCGCCGAAGAGCGAGCTCGTGTTCATGACCGGCAGCAGGTTCGCGGGCACGTAGAGAACCGCCGCGGAGATGAGATACGCCCACGTGCGCGACAGGCTCGCGGGCTTGCGCAGATGCAGATGGGCGCCGCAGCGCGGGCAGCACAGATGGTCATGACGCAGCGTGCCGCGCGTGGAGAGCCCGCATTCGTGACAGACGCAGATGCCGCTCGCCGCCGCCGTGCGCCCGTGAAGCGGCGTGTCGGCGGGCATGCCGGGCGGTGCGCCTTCGATGCGCATCCACATCGCGCGCTCGTCGAACGCGGACGTCGCCGCGACGAGCAGCAGCATCAGCGCGGCGAGCGACCACAGCGCCGGCCCGGTGACCACCGACGCGATATGCGCGAGCTTCACGACCGCGACCAGGAGACCGAGCATCAGCACTTCGGTCATGCCCCAGTTGCGCGCGACGCGCAGCAGACGGAACACGGCGTCGGCGTGCCAGGGTCTGCGGTTCAGATACAGCGGCAGCACGAGCCACACCGTGCCGAGCGCCTGCAGCGCGGGCATCAGGATCGTCGTGACGAAGATGAGGCCGGCGAGCGGCCACATGCCGTCGCGATAGAGCACGCGCACCGCGCCGATCAGCGTCGTTTCGACGAGATCGCCGTTCACCGCGAGGCCGACGATCGGAAACGCATTCGAGATCAGCCACAGCACGGAGGCGGCGAGCGCAAAGGCGAGCGCGCGGTCGAAGCCGCGTCCGCGACGGCGATAGAGCACGGCGCGGCAGCGGCAGCAGCGCAGGGCGCCGCCGGGCGGCACGCTGCCTTCGCGCTGGATCAGATCGCATTCGTGGCACGCGATCAGCGGGCGCGCGTCGTGTTGGTCGCGATCTTCGGATGTGACCGTGTTCATTGCACCGTCTGCGAAGCGGGCTGGCCCGGTTTGGCGGAATCGCCGGATGGCGTCGCCGATTGTTGCTGCGTCGTCATCTTGTCGGCCGCGACGACCCAGCCGCCGCCCATCACCTTGTAGAGCGTGACGAACGACACGAGCGCGGCGGCCTGCGTCTGGGTCTGCGAAAGCTGGGCGTTGAAGAGGCTGCGCTCGGCGTCGAGCACTTCGATATAACTCGTGTAGCCGCCTTCGTAGCGCGCCCGCGCGAGCCGCGAGTAAGTGGAGAGCGCGACGACCTGCCGGCCCTGCACTTCGAGTTGCTCGTGCAGCTTCTGCGACGCGATGAGCGCATCGTCGACTTCCTGGAACGCGACCTGGATCGACTTCTGATACGTGAGCAGCGCCGCCTGTTGCTGCGCTTCGGCGGACTGCACCTGGCCCGAGATATTGCCCGCCGTGAAGATCGGCTGCGTGATCTGACCCGCGAACGACCACACGCGCGCCGGCCCCGTGAAGAGCGACGAGAACTGGCCGCTCGCGGTGCCGAGCAACCCCGTCAGCGAAATCTGCGGGAAGTAGAGCGCGCGCGCCGCGCCGATGAGCGCGTTGGCCGCGGCCAGATCCTGTTCCGCCTGAAGCAGGTCGGGGCGCCGCTCCAGCAGATCGGAGGGCAGGCCCGCCGGGATGACGGGCGTCGAGAGTTCGCCGAGCGCGCGGCCGCGCATGATCGGCCCGGGATTCGCGCCCAGCAGCACCGAGAGCGCGTCTTCCTGCTGAGCGATCTGCGTTTCGAGCTGCGGAATCGTCGCCAGCGATGCTTCGTATTCGGACTGGCTCTGCGCGAGCTCCATCTGCGAGACTTCGCCGCCTTCGAAGCGCAACGTGAACACATGCACCGATTCGGCCCGGCTTTGCGTCGTCGCCTTGGCGATTTCGAGCTGCTTGTCGAAGCTGCGCAGATTCAGATACGCCGACGCCACCGAAGCCACCAGCGACAGAATTGTCGCGCGCCGGCCTTCCTCGCTCGACAGCAGATTCGCGCGCGCCGCCTCGGTGAGCCGCCGGTTGCGGCCGAAAATATCGAGTTCCCACGCCGCCGACACCGATACCTCGAAGCTGTTGTAGACCGGCCCGAAGCCGTTGAGCGGCTGCGGCCCCGCCGCCGACGTGCGCTGCCGCGCGGCCGCCGCGCCTGCCGAGACCTGCGGGAACAGCGCGGCGCGCGTCGTGACGAACTGGCCCATGAACTGTTCGACGCGCGCCGCCGCAATCTTCACGTCCTTGTTGTTCGCGAGGGCCGTCGAGATCAGCTCATCGAGCACCGGGTCCTGGAACTGCTTCCACCATTCGGTGTTCGCGGTGTCGGCGACTTCGGCCGTGGCGAAGCGGTACGTCGCCGGGGTATCGACCGGCTGGCGCGAGTAGTTCGGGCCGAGCAGGCAGCCGCTGAGCGATAGTGCCGCGGCGAGGCTGACGAGAGTGCGCCGCATGTCAGTCTCCCTTGTTCGGAGCGGACGGCGAAGCATTCGAGCCGCTTCCCGGTGCGTTATGCGGCTTCGCATCGGCGGCGGGCGCTTCGTCGCCTTTCTTTTTCTTGGAGCGCGAGGACATCGTTTCCAGTCCCCAGAAGAACATCGGAATGAAGAACACCGCGATGACCGTCGCGCCGAGCATCCCGCCGATCACGCCCGTGCCGATGGAATGCCGGCTGTTCGCGGACGCGCCCGTCGCGATGGCGAGCGGCACGCAGCCGAGAATGAACGCGAGCGAGGTCATCACGATCGGGCGCAGGCGCTCTTCGGCGGCGGTCATCGCCGCGTCGTACACGGACGCGCCCGCTTCGCGGTTCAGCACGGCGAACTCGAAGATGAGAATCGCGTTCTTCGCGGCGAGCGCGACGAGCATCGTCAGGCCGATCTGGAAGTACACGTCGTTGTTGAGGCCGCGCAGAAGAATGGCGAGCAGCGCGCCGAAGATCGCGAACGGCACCGCCATCAGCACGCCGAACGGCAGACTCCACTTCTCGTACTGCGCGGCGAGAATCAGGAAGACCATGATCAGGCCGAACACGAAGACGAGCGCCGACGAACTGCCCGACTGCTTCGCCTCGTACGCCTCGCCGCTCCACCCGATGCCGTAGTCCGACGGCAGGTCCCGCGCGATATCTTCCAGCGCCTGCATGACCTGTCCGGACGCGTAACCGGGCGCGGCGTTCGCCGTGATCTTCACCGCCGGAAAGTTGTTGAAACGCGTGATGAGATCGGGCCCCGTCACATAGCGCGTCGTGACCATGGACTTGAGCGGCACCATCTCGCCGCTCTTGCTCTTCACGAAGATCTGCGTGAGGTCGTCCGGCTTCAGGCGGTATTGCGGCTCCGCTTGCAGAATGACCTGCCAGAGCCGGCTCGACCGGTTGAACTGCGACACGTAGAGCGAGCCGAACATCGTCTGCATGGCGCTGTAGACATCCTCGACGGGCACGCCGAGCGTTTCGGCCTTGTCGCGATCGACATTGGCGAGCATCTGTTGCGACGACGCGTTGAAGGTCGAGGTGACTCCCGTCAGCTCCGGGCGCGCCTTGGCCTTGGCGACGAAATCGTCGACGAGGGCCGCGAACTGCCCGATGGTCGCGTCGCCCTTGCTCTGAATCCACATCTCGGTGCCGCCCGTCGTGCCCAGGCCCGGAATCGACGGCGGATTCAACGGCACGACGATGCCCTCCTTGATCTGCGACAGATGCCTGTACGCGTCGACGAGCACCGCGCGCGCATTCTGCGTGCGGATATTGTCCGACTTGTAGCGCTCCTCGAAACTCTTGAAGCCGACGAAGAACGTCGACGAGTTGTTCTTGTTCTGGCTATCGAGAATGCTGAAGCCATCGACGGTCGTGATGCTGCCGACCGCCGGCTGCTTCATGAAGTATTCGGTGACGCGGTCCGATACCGCGCCGGTGCGGTCGAGCGATGCGGCATCGGGCATGATCACCGCGCCGAGCAGATAACCCTGATCCTCGGGCGGCAGGAACGCGGTCGGTATGTCGCGCATCATGACGACGGCGAGCGCGATCATGCCGGCGAAGAGCAGCAGCGCGATCGCGAAGCGCTTGATGACGAGCCGCACGACGCTCGTGTAGCCGTGCGTCATGCGCATGAACTGGGCATCGAACCAGCGGAAAAAGCCTTTTTTCTCGTGATGCCCGGGCTTGAGCAGCAACGAGGCGAGCGCGGGCGACAAGGTCAGCGCGACGAGACCCGAGATCACCACCGAGATCGCGATCGTGATGGCGAACTGCTTGTACATCTGCCCCGTGATGCCGCTCAGGAACGCCACCGGCACGAACACCGCGCAGAGCACGAGCACGATGGCCACGACCGGCCCGGCCACTTCGTCCATCGCCTTCTTGGCGGCGGTCTTCGGATCGAGCTTGTGCACCGTCATGTTGCGCTCGACGTTCTCGATCACGACGATCGCATCGTCCACGACGATGCCGATTGCAAGCACCATGCCGAACAGCGTCAGCATGTTGATGGAAAAGCCGAGGGCCTCCATGCCCATGAACGTGCCGACGATCGACACCGGCACCGCGAGCACCGGAATCAATGTGGCACGCAGGCTTTGCAGGAACACGAACACGACGATGACGACCAGCACGACCGCTTCGAAGAACGTATGCACCACGTCGGAGATGGAGGCGCGCGTGAACTCCGTCGTGTCCATCGCGATTTCGTAGTCGATGCCCTGCGGGAACGTCTTCTTCATCTCGGCGAGCGACGCGCGCACCTGCTTCGACACGTCGAGCGCGTTCGCGCCCGGCTGCTGATAGACGGCCAGCACCGTCGCCGATTTGCCCTGGAAGCGGCTGCGGATCGAATAGTCTTTCTGCCCGAGCTCGGCGCGGCCCACGTCCTTCAGACGCACGATCGCGGCGCCGCCCGATTGCGCGCGAATGATGATGTTCTCGAACTCGGCGGGCTCGGTGAGCCGCCCGGTCGTCGTCACCGCGAAGGACTGCTCGACAGGCGCGCCCGTCGGCGATTGCCCGAGGCGGCCCACGGCGAACTGCTGGTTCTGGTTGGCGACGGCGCGCTGGACGTCGGCGGCGGTGATGCCGAGTTGCGCCATGCGGTCGGGCTTGAGCCAGATGCGCATCGCGTAATCGGGCGTGCCGAAGATGCTCGACTGATTCGCGCCGGGAATCCGCTTGAGCGCGTCGAGGACATACACGTTCGCGTAGTTGGCGATATACGTCGCGTCGTAGCGTTCGTCGGGCGAATAGATCGCGATGACCATCATGAACGCCTGCGACTTCTTCTGCACCTGCACGCCCTGCGCCGTCACTGACTGCGGCAGTTGCGGCAAAGCGAGGTTCACGCGGTTCTGCACGTCGACCTGCGCGAGCTCCGGGTTCGTGCCGATCTGGAAGTACGCGTTGATGGTCAGGTTGCCCGTCGACGAACTCGACGAGCTCATGTAGATCATGTTGTCCGCGCCGTTGACCTGCTGCTCGATCGGCGCGGCGACGTTGTTGGCGACCACGTCCGCGCTCGCGCCCGGATAGGTCGCGGAGATCGTGATCTGCGGCGGCGTGATGTCGGGATACTGCGCCGTGGGCAGCGCGAGCATGGTCAGCGCGCCGCCCAGCGTGATGACGATCGAAATGACCGACGCGAAAATGGGACGGTCAATGCAGAAATGTGAAATGTTCATTGGCCTCTTCCGCGCGACGTGCTTTCGATAGTGGTCAGATCAAATCACTTTTCCGTCCCGCCGCTTGCGTTCTTCGTCTGCCCGAGCGACGCCTCCTGAGCGCCCGACGCCGCCGCGCCGCCCGCGGCGGGCGCTGCGGGTGCCGGGGGTGCCGCGACGACGCGAACCTGCGAATCCGCTCCGACCCGGATCGCGCCATCGACGATCACGCGCTCGCCCGCCTTCAGGCCGCTCGTGATGAACCAGTCGTCGCCATGCCATTCGCCGACTTCGATGACACGCTGATGCGGCTTCGACTGCTCGTCGAGCACCCACACGAAGTGGCTCTTCGCGCCCTGCAGCACGGCGCGTTGCGGCACGAGAATGGCGTTGGGCCGCAGCGCGCCCGTGACACGCGCCTTCACGAACTGGCCGGGCCGCAGCGTGCCTTGCGGATTCGCGAATACCGCGCGCACGAGAAACGTGCCCGTCTCCGTGCTGAAGGCCGGATTCGTGAAGTCGATGCGGCCGGTCTGCGGATAGACCGAGCCGTCGGCCTGGATGACGGTGACATCGAACTTGTTGTCGGACGGAAAGCGCAACTGGCCTTTCTTGATCTGCTCGCGATAAGTCAGCAACTCGTTCTCCGAGATGCTGAAATTCACCCACATCGGGTCGAGCTGATAGACGTAGGTGAGCAGGCCCGATTGCGTCGGCGTCACGTAGCTGCCTTCCTGCACGCGCGCGAAGCTGGAGAGGCCCTTGAGCGGCGAGCGGATCGTCGTGTAGCTCAGGTTGAGCTCAGCGGTCTGCACTTCGCCTTTCGCGGCGATGACGGCGGCCTCGGCGCTCTTCTCGTTGCCGACGGCGTCATCCAGATCCTTCTTGCTCAACGCGTTCATCGCGGCGAGCGGCTTCACGCGCGAGAGATTCTGCTGCGTGACGAGCAGCCGCGCCTGCTGCTGCGCGAGCGAGCCCTTGGCGGTCTGCAGCGCGGCTTCGAAGGGGCGCTTGTCCATGATGAACATCACCTGGCCCGCCTGAACGAGCGCGCCTTCGGTGTACACGCGCTTTTCCAGGAAGCCGTCGACGCGCGCGCGTATTTCGACTTCACGCGAGCTCTGCGTCTGCGCGGTGAATTCGAAATCGACGGGCGTCGTTTGCGCGGCGACGGTCACGACGGTGACATCGACGGCGGGCTTCGGCGCTTCGGGCGGCGGCTTCCTGCACGCCACGAGCGAGAGCGATGCGAGCGCGGCGGCCGCGACGAGACGCAGCGCGCGCACCCGGCGCGAGGGTTGAGCGAACGAGCAGCAGTCCAGCATCTGTTCCGACACGAACGCCATAGGCGCCTCCCTCTTGGGATGGCCGATCGTTGATGAGCGAGCGCGCCGGCAGGCGCCTCGCCACGACATGCTCGCGGTGTGCGTTTCAGCGAATGCGTGCCCGGAAGGCATGCGTTCGCCATGCGATGAAATCGCGCGGGACAGGACTCTTGGGCGACGTCAGCGAGCGCGAGCCTGATGCTTGTGATGTGTCGTAGCTGCCTCCGGTTTTGACGGTCGAGTTATAGCCAGAGATGCTCATGATTCGCCACGGCGTAGCGTGACGTGCGTGACGAGTCTACTAATAGCTGAATACGGATGAAAACGCCATAGCGTTTAATGCCATTTCCACTGAACGCTGTGGATCGGAATGTGCAGCAATTACTGAACAACTGGCAGGGCGAGGATTGTCTCGCACGCTTTCGGAAAGGGTATGGCGCAATGTGAAACGTCGGCACCGATTGTGCGCTGACGCTGTGGGAGCGAACGCTCGATCGTCTGTTGCGCGTTACGGCAGCAGGCGCCATGCTTCGCGTAAACCCCGTCAAAAGAAAGTGCCTCGCGTAAGAAACGGGTAAGCGCGCGCTTTTACCTTAGTCTCCAGCGCATCGAAAACAGAACTCGCCTGAAATGTATGCGCGAGAGCATCGGTTGACGTCCCCGCCCCGGGGATTTCCTTACTCATACGCATCGCTGATCGTTCGCGCGCCGCGCCGAACGCGGGCGTTGTCGCACGCAGAGAAGAGACTTTCATGCAGGAGACGGAAATGGATCTCAAGGTCGTAGAAAAAATCAAGTCGAGCGCCGCTTACCGCGAACTGGTGCGAAAACGCTCGAAGCTCGGATGGACGCTGACGGCGCTCGTGCTGGTCGTCTACTACGGCTACGTGTTGCTCATCGCGTTCAACAAGGATCTGCTCGCCGCGAAGATGGGCGCGGGCGTGATGACCTGGGGCATGCCGATCGGCCTGTTCGTGATCGTCTTCACGGTCGTGATCACGGGCCTCTACGTGCACCACGCCAACAGCACATATGACGAACTCACGGACCAGATCAAGCGGGAGGCCGCATGAAGCCGCAACGTATCTTCGCAGCAGGCGCGCTCTTCGCGGCCTCCGCCGGCGCCTTCGCCGCGGGCGGCGACCTCGGTCAGGCGGTGAAGCAGGCGACCAACTGGACCGCGATCTCCATGTTCATCGCGTTCGTGATCGCGACGCTCTTCATCACCAAATGGGCCGCGAAAAAGACACGCTCGGCGGCCGAGTTCTACACCGCGGGCGGCGGCATCACCGGCTTTCAGAACGGGCTCGCGATCGCGGGCGATTTCATGTCGGCGGCGTCGTTTCTCGGCATCTCGGCGGCGGTCTACAGCAATGGCTATGACGGCCTCATCTATTCGATCGGCTTTCTCGTCGGCTGGCCGATCATCACGTTCCTGATGGCGGAGCGTCTGCGCAATCTCGGCCGCTTCACCTTCGCCGATGTCGCCGCATACCGCTTCAAGCAGACGCCGATTCGCGCGTTCGCGGCGTCGGGCACGCTCGTCGTCGTGGCGTTCTATCTGATTGCGCAGATGGTCGGCGCGGGGCAACTCATCAAGTTGCTGTTCGGCCTCGAATACTGGATCGCGGTGGTGATCGTCGGCGCGCTGATGATGGTGTACGTGCTCTTCGGCGGCATGACCGCGACGACGTGGGTGCAGATCATCAAGGCATGCCTGCTGCTCGCGGGGGCTTCGTTCATGGCGTTCATGGTGCTGTGGCAATTCCACTTCAGTCCGGAAGCGCTCTTTGCGAAGGCCGTCGATGTGCACGAGAAGAAGGCGTCGATCATGGGGCCGGGCAACTTCATCAAGGACCCGATCTCGGCGATCTCCTTCGGCATTGCGCTGATGTTCGGCACGGCCGGCCTGCCGCACATCCTGATGCGCTTCTTCACCGTGCCCAACGCAAAGGAAGCGCGCAAGTCCGTGTTCTGGGCGACCACGTGGATCGGCTACTTTTACATCCTCACGTTCATCATCGGCTTCGGCGCGATCGTGCTGGTGAGCACCAACCCGATCTTCAAGGATGCGGGCGGCAAGCTGCTCGGCGGCACGAACATGGCGGCGGTGCATCTGGCGAGCGCGGTCGGTGGCAACGTGTTCCTCGGCTTCATCTCGGCGGTTGCGTTCGCAACGATTCTCGCGGTCGTCGCGGGTCTCACGCTTGCGGGCGCATCGGCGGTTTCGCATGATCTCTATGCGACCGTGTTCAAGAAGGGCAAGGCGTCGAGCGCGAGCGAACTGCGTGTGTCGCGCATGACGACGATCGTGCTCGGCATCGTCGCAGTGGTGCTCGGCATCGTGTTCGAGAAGCAGAACATCGCGTTCATGGTGTCGCTCGCGTTCGCGGTGGCGGCGTCGGCCAACTTCCCGGTGCTCTTCATGTCGGTGCTGTGGCGCGGCTGCACGACACGCGGCGCGGCCGTGGGCGGCTTCCTCGGCCTGCTCTCGGCGGTCGTGATGACCGTGCTCTCCAAAGCCGTGTGGGTCGATGTATTCCACTACGCGAGCGCGCCGTTCCCGTATGCATCGCCCGCGCTGTTCTCGATGGCGATCGGCTTCATCGGCATCTGGCTCTTCTCGGTGACCGACCAATCCGCGCGTGCGCGCATCGACAAGGCCGGCTTCGAAGCGCAGACGGTGCGTTCCGAAACGGGCATCGGCGCGGTCGAGGGCGCGAGCCACTGATCGCCCAGCGGCGGCGCGTTGTCCGATGCGCCGCCGCATTCGTATACCGGAGATGCCGCGCGCGTCGCGAATGGCGAGTAAAAAATGCGTTAAGCTCGATGGAACCGTGCAGGAAGCGCCTTACGCATTGGAGCGAGCCATGCAATTGCAGTGCCCCAGTCTTTTCGAGCAGTCGGCTTATATCGGCGGCGCCTGGGTCGACAACACTTCGCTGCCGCGCGTGCCTGTCACGAATCCTTCCACGGGCGAGATCATCGGCTCCGTGCCGCAAGTCACGGCGGAGCAAGTGACCGATGCCATCGAGTGCGCAAGTGCGGCGTTGCAGGACTGGCGCAACTGGAGCAGCCGCGAGCGCGCGTCGGTGCTGAGGGAGTGGGCACGCCTCGTCGAGCATCATCGCGACGATCTCGCCATCATTCTGTGCAGCGAGCAAGGCAAGCCGCTGCACGAAGCGCGCTCCGAAATCACGCAGGCCGCGAATTATCTGGACTGGTTCGCCGAGGAAGCGCGCCGCATCTACGGCGACAACATTCCCGCGCCGCGCCGCAATCAGCGCATCCGCGTGCTGCATCAGCCGGTCGGCGTATGTGGCGCGATCACGTCATGGACGTTTCCCTCGTCGATGGTCGCGCGACGCGTCGGCGCCGCGCTCGCGGCGGGCTGCACGGTCATTCATCATCCGGATCCGCAGACGCCGTACTCGGCGCTCGCGCTGTGCGCGCTCGGCGAGAACGCAGGCTTGCCGCGCGGCGTGCTGTCCGTGCTCACGGGCGAGGGCGAGCCGATCAGAAGCACGCTGCTCGCGAGCCCGGATGTGCGCAAAGTGTCGTTCACCGGTTCCATCGACGAAGGCAAGCGGCTGATGAGCCTGTGCGCGTCCACCGTGAAGAAGATGTCGCTCGAACTGGGCGCGAACTGTCCTTTCATCGTGTTCGACGATGCGGACATAGACCTTGCCGTTAAAGGCGCGCTCGATGCGCGTTTCCGTCACTCGGGCCAGGCGGCGATGTGCGCGAATCGCTTCTTCGTGCATGAAGACGTGTGCGAGACCTTCGTCGCGAAGCTCGTGTCGAAGGTCGCGTTGCTCAAGGTGAGCGACGGGCTGGACGAAGGCGCGCAGATCGGCCCGCTCATCGACGACGCGGCGGTGACGCGCATCGAAAGTCTCGTCGATGAAGCGGTCAGGCTCGGCGCGACGGTCGCGGCGGGCGGTTCGCGTGTCGCGCCCGGATCGAATTTCTTCAGGCCGACGGTGCTGACGGGCGTCGATCCGTCGATGAGCGTGTGCGGCGACGAAGTCCTCGGGCCGATCGCGAGCGTGCTCCCGTTCAGGGACGAGGACGACGTCATCACGTTCGCGAACGACACGCGCACCGGGCTCGCGGCTTACTTCTACACGGCGGATATCAGCCGCGCGTTTCGCGTGATGGAAGCGCTCGAATGCGGTGTCGTCGGCGTAAACGACAGCCTCGTCTTCAACGAAGTCGCGCCGTTCGGCGGCATCAAGGAGTCCGGGATGGGACGCGAGGGGGCGTCCTCGGGCGTCGAGGAGTATCTGGAGGCGAAGTACGTCTGTTTCGGAAATCTGGAGCGGTAGGGCTTCGACCCGCCATCACTCCGGCGGCCTCACCACCAGAATCGGCAAATGACTATGCGTCAGCACCTTTTGCGTTTCGCTTCCGAGCAATAGCCCGCGAATGCCGCCGTGACCGTGTGAGGCCATGACGATGAGATCGCAGTGCCGCGTCTTCGCCGTATCGAGGATCGCCTCATACGGGTGCGTTCCCGTAGGCGTTTCCGTGTCGCACTCCACGCCCGCCTGCACCGCGATGCTCCTGAGATTATCGAGGTAGAGCCGGGCGCGCGCCTGATCGGCGACCTGAAGCTCATCCTGATTCGCTCCGGCCATCTCGGCGCTGTACACGGTCGTATGAAGCGGCCGCACCATATAAAGACCGGTAATGCGCGCGTTGTTCTCTTTGGCGAGCGCAACCGCCATGCGCACCGCCGCTTCCGATAGCGCGGAACCGTCCGTGGGAACCAGCAGATGGTTGAACATGATGACGTCCTCCGGTTCTCTGGGGACATGAGGGAAATTCCAGTATAGGCGAGCGCCCGGGCAGCCTGCACGAAAATCACATCCGCCCAGGCTCCCTTCAGCGCACGCGATGAATGCTAGCGGCCCATCGCCGCCGCAGCCTCTTCATGCAGGCGCACGGTCATGACGGGCGCTTCGGGCCCCACGTGCGACAGCTTCATCAGACGCGGTTGCAGCAGCAGCGCGACGAGCCCGCTCCAACCCGTCTGATGCGAAGCGCCGACGCCGCGTCCGCTGTCGCCGTGAAAGTACTCGTGAAAGAGAATGAGATCCTGCGAGCGCGGATCGGCTTGCAGCATCGGATATGCAGCCATCACGGGCCGCTTGCCATCGGCATCTTTCAGGAAGAGCGTGCTGACGCGCCGCGACAGATCGTCGGCGATTTCATTCAGCGAATGCATCTTGCCCGATCCCGTCGGATGCTCGACGCGAAATTCATCCCCATAGTAGCGATGAAACTCGTAGAGCGATTCGATCAGTAGATAGTTGACCGGCATCCAGATCGGTCCGCGCCAGTTCGAATTGCCGCCGAACACGCGCGAATCCGACTCCGCGGGCACGTACCGGATGCAGACGTTCACGCCATCGTGATCGAAGACATAAGGCTTGTCGCAATGCACGCGCGACAATGCGCGCACGCCATAGTCGGAAAGAAATTCGCCTGGATCGAGCGTGCGCCGCAAAAGCGCTTTCATGCGATGTCCGCGCAATAACGAAAGCAGGGTGGTGTTGCCCTTGCCGGGCTCGGTCCAGCGCGACACGAGTTTCGCGAGATTCGGCCGATGATCGAGAAACCACGCAAGCCTTTCGCGCAGTCCCGGCAGATCGCCGTACACGCGCTCTTCGAGCACATGCACCGCGAAAAGCGGTATCAGCCCGACGATGGATCGAATGCGCATCGGCACGCGCGTGCCATTTGGCAGATGCAGCACGTCATAGAAGAATTCGTCGCTGCCGTCCCACAGGCCCGTGTTGCAGACTTCGCCGCAACTCACTGCTTCCGCGATATACAGGAAGTGCTCGAAGAATTTCACCGCGATCTCGACATACGACTCGTTGGTCATCGCGAGCTCGAGGCCGATCTGCATGAGGTCGAGCGCATACGAGGCCATCCATGCGGTGCCGTCTGCCTGATCGATGCGTCCGCCCGTCGGCAGCGGCTGCGAGCGGTCGAAGATGCCGATGTTGTCGAGCCCGAGAAAACCGCCCTGAAAAATGTTGCGGTCGTCGGCGTCCTTGCGGTTGACCCACCACGCGAAGTTGAGCAGCAGCTTGTGAAACATCACTTCGAGAAACGCGTGATCGCCGATGCCGGTCATCTCGCGATCGAGCTCGAACACGCGCCATGTCGCCCATGCGTGAACGGGCGGATTCGCATCGCCGAAGGCCCATTCGTACGCGGGCAATTGCCCGTTCGGATGCATGTAGCGCTCTTTCACGAGCAGCGCTAATTGCTTCTTCGCGAAGTCCGGATCGATCGTCGCGAACGCGACCGCATGAAACGCGAGATCCCACGACGCGTACCATGGGTACTCCCATTTGTCGGGCATGGATACGACGTCGCCGTTGCACATGTGCCGCCAGTCCGCATTGCGGCCATGCCGACGTTCTCTGGGCGGCGTGGGCTGGCCCGGATCGCCGTCATGCCAGCGCGTGACGTCGAACTGGTAATACTGCTTCGTCCATAACATGCCGGCGAGCGCCTGGCGCTGCACGAGACGCGCGTCGGCATCGTCGATGTCGTGTTGCAGCGTCGCGTAGAACTCGTCGGCTTCCGCTTCGCGGCGCGCGAAAAGCTGCGCCAGGTCGAGCGGCGGATCGTTCGAAACCGATGCCGGGCGCCAGCGCAGATACATCGCCGAGCGCTCATGCGGACCGAGTTGCAGACACGCATGCGCGGCGCTGCGCGTGCCGCGGTCGCGCCGGATCGCGTGCTCGTCGCCTTCGACGATATAGTCGTTGAAGCCGTCCTTGAATGATCCCGCGCCTTCGATGCCGAAGATGCGACGAACGTTCGTTTCGTTTTCGCAAAAGAGCCATTCGATGGGCGCTTCTGCCGAGGCCGTAACCAGCATCGCGCCATACGAAGGATTGTGCGCGACGACGCGCGCCCCTTCCCGCGCGTGCTGCTCGAACGTCAGCGAAGGCTTGCCCCACTTGCTCGACCACGACCATCGGTTGCGCGCCCAGAACTGCGGCAGCACATGCAGCGTCGCGGCCTCGTTCGCGCGATTCTCGATGGTTACGCGCATCACGATGTCATCGGGCGTGTGCTTCGCATACTCGACGCAGACATCGAAGTAACGATCGCCATCGAACACACCGGTATCGAGCACTTCGTATTCGGGAAGCGCCGGGCCGCGCCGCCTGTTCTCGTCGATGAGCTGCTGATACGGATAGGCGTCGTGCGGATACTTGTACAGCATCTTCATGTACGAATGCGTCGGCGTGCCGTCGAGATAAAAGTACAGCTCCTTCACATCCTCGCCATGATTGCCTTGCTCGTTCGTGAGGCCGAAGAGCCGTTCCTTGATGATCGGGTCACGCCCGTTCCACAATGCGAGCGACGCACACCAGTCAAGCGGGTCGTTGCCGAATCCGGCGATGCCGTCCTCGCCCCAGCGATACATCCGGCTGCGCGCATGATCGTGCGGAAAGTAATCCCAGGCGGTTCCGTATTCGCTGTAATCCTCGCGAACGGTGCCCCATTGACGCTCGCTCAGATACGGTCCCCAGCGTCGCCACTGGCCGAGTTCGGCGCCATGCAGGCGAGCGCCTTCTTTGGTTTGCAAGAGATGGATTGCGCGTAGCGGTGGCATGCGATCTCCGGTCCGGATAGCCATCCAATGGGTTCGATGCGCGGTTCTCCGATGATAAGCGAAGTGAAAAAAGCGCGGCATTGCCGCGCTGCGAAAATTACGACGTGCCGGGTTTATCGCGTTCCCGCGCTTCTCAGCGAGATTCCGTCCGGATGGGGATTCGCGTCGTTCATGTCTTCCGGAAGAAGGTTGCCGTCCGCGAGCCGCTGGTCCGCTTCCGCGATCTCCGGATAACGCTCGGGATAGAGATGCCGTTCGCTGATGGCGGCATCGAACGTGCGTGACCATTTCGCGATCACGACCGTCGCAAGGCTGTTGCCGATGGTGTTGCATGTCGCGATCGCCATCGACATGAAGCGGTATACGCCGAAGATCAGCGCGAGACCTTCGACGGGAAGGATGCCCGTCGACGTGACGGTCGCGGCGAACACCACGAACGATCCGCCCGAGACCGTGGCCGCGCCCTTAGACGTCAGCAGCATCAGCAACAGAATGCCGATCTGATGCTCGAGCGTGATCGGCACGCCATATGCATGCGCGATGAACATCACACCCATCGACATGAAGATCGACGTGCCGTCGAGATTGAACGCATAGCCAGTCGGCAGCACGAGCCCGACGGTCTGCTTCGCGCAGCCGAGCCGTTCGAGCTTGATCAGAAGACGCGGCAATGCGCTTTCCGAAGAAGCCGTGCCGAGCACGATGAAGATCTCGTCCTTGATATAGCGCAGGAAGCGCCAGAGGCTAAAGCCCGCGAGCCTGGCGATGATGCCCATGACCACGACGATGAACAGCACCACCACCGCATAGAAGCTCAGAACGAGTTGTGCGAGCGCGACCAGCACGGCCGTGCCGTTGCTGCCCACCGAGTACGCGACGGCGCCGAACGTGCCGAGCGGCGCGAGCTTCATCACGAGGTTGATGAATGAGAACAGCACTTCGGAAACGAGATCCAGCCCTTCGTTGATGCGCATGCGGCGGCGCTCGGGAATGGCGAGAATGCCGATACCGACCATCACGGCGAGCACGACCACTTGCAGCAGCTCGCCTTTCGCGAACGCGCCGATGAAGTTGTCCGGCACGACATGCATCACGAACTCGGTGAAGCCTTGTGGCGCGGCCTTGGCGGCTGTCACAGGCACGGCGCCGACCGTGACGGATGTCATCGCCTTGCCCGTTTGCAGCAGATTGCCCGCGAGCAGGCCGACCGCGAGCGCGATAGTCGACACGACTTCGAAGTAGACGATCGATCTCCAGCCGACGCGCCCCGCGCTCTTCACATCGCCCGCCGAAGCGATGCCGTGCACGATCGTGAGAAACACGAGCGGCGCGACGCCGGCCTTGATGAGCGCGAGAAAGATATCGCCGAGCACCTTCAGTTGCGCGCCGAACTTCGGAAAGACGAGACCGACCGCAATGCCGATCACGAGCGATAAAAGCACTTGCATGCCGAGCTTGCGATACCACGGCAGCTTCTTCGGCGGTGCGACGGTCGTGTCGTCGTGTGAGGCGTGTTCGTTTTGCATCGCATGCTCCTCCATGACCTTCGGTAATCAGATGTCTCTCGACAGCGCAATGGCCCGATCCACCATTTGCGGCGCGAGACCGAGATAGTTCGCGGGATCGGTCATGCGATCGATCGCGGCGCGGTCGAAGTGCTTCGTCACCTCGGGCAATGCAGCGAGCGCTTCCGCGAGCGTGCCGCCTCGTTCGTTCACCGTGCGGCATGCGTCGTACACGATGTCGTGCGCCTGCTGGCGTCCCGTGTAAGGCGCCATGCCCATCATCACCGCTTCCGCCACGATCAGGCCGCGGCTGATGCCGAGGTTATGCTTCATGCGCGCTTCATCGACGATCAGGCCGCCTAGCGCGAACTTCGCCTGATGCAACGCGCCCGACGTGAGAATGAAGCTCTCGGGAATCGCGATCCATTCCGCATGCCACGGCCCGGTGGCGCGCTCGAAGTCCTGGATCATCGCGTCGACCATGAGCCCTGCGTGTTGTCGCACCGCTTTCGCCGCGGCAAGCATGAGTTCGCTCGAAATCGGATTACGCTTTTGCGGCATGGTGCTGCTCGCGCCGCGTCCCTTGACGAAGGGCTCGTACACTTCCCCGAATTCCGTCGACGCCATGATCATGATGTCCATCGCGATCTTGCCGAGCGATCCGGTGACGAGCGCGAGCAGGTTGACGGCCTCGGCGAATCCATCGCGCGCGACATGCCAGGTCGTCGCGGGCACGCCGAGCTTCAGCTCATCGGCGAGCGCCTTCTGCACCGCGAAGCCGTTGTCTGCGAGCGATGCCAGCGTGCCCGCCGCGCCCGCGAATTGGACGACGGCCACGCGCTGACGCATCTGCGCGACGCGTTCCTGATGTCGATCGAACATTGCGAGCCAGATCGCGACCTTGTAGCCGAACGTGACGGGCAGCGCCTGCTGCAAATGCGTGCGGCCGGCCATCGGCGTATCGCGATACTTCTTCGCGAGGTCCGCGAGAATCGCGCGCAATTCGCGAATGTCGCCCTCGATGGATTCGAGCGCATCGCGCACTTGCAGCGCGACAGCGGTATCCATGATGTCCTGCGTCGTCGCGCCCCAATGAACATAACGTCCGGCGTCGCCGCACATGGCGACCATCTGATGCACGAGCGGCAGGATCGGATAGCCGACGATGTCCGTCTCCTCGCGCATGTGATCGAAGTCGATGCGCTCGATCGTCGATTCGCGCGCAATCACTTCGGCGGCCTCCGCCGGGATCACGCCCGTGCGCGCCTCGGCCTTTGCGAGCGCCACTTCGACGTCGATATAACGCTGCACCAGCGCGTGATCCGAGAACAGCGCACGCATTTTCGCGGTGCCGAAGGCGTCGCGAAACAGCACGGAATCGAACACGGTGCTGGCGAGGGGAGAAACGGAAATTGTCATCGTGACCTCATGTTCAAACGAAATAAACGGGGCAGGACATGCAATATGTCCGGACATATGCAGATTAATATGTTCGAACATATCGATCAAGCTATGATTTACCCTGACCACCCGAAAACATCGCCATCACAGCATGAACAGACCGCATTTCGCCGATATCGCGCGCGAGCTGACCGAAGGAATCACGTCGGGCCGCTTTCCCGTGGGCTCCTATCTGCCGACCGAGCTGGAACTTCGCGACCACTATCAGACGAGCCGGCATACGGTGCGCGCCGCGTTGCACGAGCTGCAGCAACTGGGCCTCGTGTCGCGGCGCAAGAATGCGGGCACGCGTGTCGAGTCGATGCAGCCGCGCAATGACTTCCGCCCGTCACTCGCGTCCGTCGACGATCTGGTGCAGTTCGGCTCGGAGCACTTGCGTCTCGTGCAATCGACGCAGCACATCGAGGCATCGGCACGGCTCGCAAAGACTTTGCGCTGCGCGCAGGGCACGCCGTGGCTGCGGGTGTCGAGCTTGCGTATCGACGGCGACAAGGACAGCCCGCCCCTCGGATGGACGGACGTGTATATCGATCCGGCATACGAGGATGTGGCCGAAGCCGCGAAGCAGAATCCGGACACGCTCATCAGCTCGCTGATCGAAGCGCGCTATGGGCGCTGCATCGACGAGATTCAGCAGGACGTGCGCGCCATCAACGTGCCGGCGGAAATGGCGCGGCGCCTGCGCGTGGAGGCGGGAACGGCTGCCCTCGAAATCGTGCGCCGCTATCTCGATGCGAGCGGCGCGACGTTCGAAGTGTCGGTGACGGTGCACCCGGCGGAGCGCTTTTCCGTGTCGATGCGGCTCAAGCGCTCGCAAGGCTGAACGCATCGTCCGGAAGCCGGGAACGCGGGTTTCCGACGTGACATCCAAGCGGAACAGGTCGAAGCGACGACTACGCACGATGACCCCGCGCCCGATGACGCACTCGCGCGTTCCCAAGTTCGGGCGCTGCTCGAACGCAAGCTCGACGAATTGCCGGAGCTATTTCGCATCGTGTTCGTGTTGCGTTCGATCGAGGAGATGAGCGTCGAGGAGACCGCGCAGTGGCTGAACATTCCCGAGGCGACGGTGCGCAGCCGGCATTTTCGCGCGCGCAGCATGTTGCGTGAAGCGCTGGCGCAGGCATTCGATCTCGCCGAACGCGACGTGTTCGACTTCGGCGGCGCGCAGTGCGATCGAATCGTCGCGAGCGTACTATCGGCTTGTCGTAGTGAATGCGATGCGCGTTGAAGGTCAGCGCCGAATAGCGCAGCAGCAGCGCTTCGTCGGGCACGATGTCGCGCTGCCATCGCGCGTCGCGGGGCGCGGCGGTCGGGGCCGGTGCAGGCGCGCCGGGCGCGGCCGGCTCGCGATACACGATGTCGTGCTCTTCTTCGATCGCGGTGACATCGCCACAGCAAATGCGATGGCCGACCGTCACGAAACCGAGCTTGCCCGTGCGGCCTTGCTTTTCGCTGACATCGAAGATGCTCGATTCGCGCGTGATGCGTTCACCGACGATCACCGGCGCGGGAAAGCGCAAACGCCCGCCGGCCCACATGCGGCGCGGCAGGCCGAGTTCCGGCAGGAAGCTGCCTTTCCTTGGATGCCCGTCCTCGGCGATGAGCGATTGCCTCACGATCGGCCTGAAGAAAATCCAGTGCCACAAGGGCGCAAGCGCGTCGCCTTCGTTCGGCGCGGCATCGTAATCGAGCGTGGTGGCGAGCGCCGCGACGGAGGTGGGCGCGACGATATCGGCGGCGCTTTCCGTTTTCATGGTGTCGTCTCCGTTGCTGGAGCCGGCCAGCGGATCCTGGTGGATAGGCAGACTTTAAGGAAATGTTTCGCTGAGTGGCAATACCCGTTTCATGTGCCGGGCAGAGGATCAACCTGTTCACGCTTGCCCGCGAGCGGACCGCGGCACGATCCATAACGCCGAGGCATCGATCCGATAACCTGCAAGTCATTTTTCGCGGGAAGTCCGCCCGCTAACATGCAATCCATCTTATCCATATGAATTGCACAAAGGAATCGGACCATGTACGTCATCACCGGAATCACAGGACAAGTCGGCGGGGCGCTCGCACACGCGCTGCTGGAAGCGGGCAAGCCCGTTCGCGCTGTCGTACGCGATGAGAAGAAGGGCGCGGTCTGGTCGGCGCGCGGTTGCGAGCTTGCCCTCGCCACCATGACCGACGCCGATGCGCTCGCGCAAGCCTTCGAAGGCGCCGAAGCCGCGTTCATTCTCCCGCCGCCGGAATTCGATCCCGCGCCTGGCTTTCCGGAAGCACGGGAAGTCATCGATACGATCGTCGCGGCTGTGGCGCGTGCGAAGCCGCGCAAGATCGTATGTCTGTCGACGATTGGCGCGCAGGCCACGCAGACCAATCTGCTGACGCAGCGCACGCTGCTCGAAGAGGCGCTCAGCAAGCAGCCGATACCCGTCACGTTTTTGCGTCCGGGCTGGTTCATGGAGAATTGCGGGTGGGATATCGACTCGGCGCGTAACGAAGGCATCGTGCATTCATTTCTGCAACCGCTCGATCGCGCGATTCCGATGATCGCCACCGACGATATCGGCGAACTCGCGGCGAAGCTCATGCAGGAGCAATGGGCGGGCGTGCGGATCGTCGAACTGGAAGGGCCGCGGCGCACGAGTCCGGATGACATTGCCGCCGCATTCGCGCAAGTGCTCGGCAAGCCGGTGCGCGCACAGGCGGTCCCGCGCGAAACGTGGGAAGCACTGTTCGTGGGCCAGGGCATGAAGTACCCGATGCCGCGCATTCAAATGCTCGACGGTTTCAATCAAGGCTGGATCGACTTCGAAGGTCACCGGGAAGCGATCGTCAAGGGCAAGACGCAACTCGTCGACGTGATTCGCAAGCTTGTCGCGCGTTGATTGAAACGCGTGTCATGCTTCAGCCGATGTCGCTGACATGCGGAATCAGCGCCGCTTGTCCGCGATACACGCCGTCCCGATCGAACAATTGCCACACGGTCGCGCGTTCGATCCAGAAGCGTTTGCCGGATTTCGTGACGCGAACGCCGCGATAGCCGTCGACATAGCCATCGCGCGTTACCTGTTCCAGAAACGCCTGACGTTCGCTGCGCTCGGGCGCCTCGGCCGACAGGCGCGACGGCAACGCAGTCAACTCGTTCCAGGTATAGCCGAACAGGCGTTGCGCGCGCAAGTTGCCGTAGACGAAGACCGGATCGGGCCGGGTGTCGTGCGCGAGGATGCCGAACGGTGCGTCCTCGTAAAGCCAGCGCGCGGCTTCGGCGGGCGTCAGGTCTTTATCGGGAACGAGCGGCTTGCGCAAGAGGCGCGCATAGCTTTCGCAAAGGAGCGTGACGAAGTCGGGATCGGTTGGCTGCATCGTGCGGAGTGCCTCGAATGAGCGGAAAAATAGCACCTTACTCGTTCGCTCGCGTTTGCGCACGTTCGAGGTTCGCACGGGGTTCATGGACTCTGGGTTGGCCGATCGCCGCTCATATCGACTTGACTTCGCCGCCGTCCATTCTCAGCGTGCTGCCCGTCATCCATTTTGCGGCGTGCGACACGAGGAACGCCATCAACTCCGCGATCTCTTCCGGCGTGCCGTAATGCGCGATACCCGTTTCGACTGGAAAACGCGCGATTGTTTTCAATGAACGACGACCATCTTGCCGTTGGCTTCATTCGCTTCCATCACGCGATGCGCTTCGTGAATCTCGTCGAACGAAAAGACGCGTGACGGCTTCGCGTTGAAACGTCCCGCGGCAACGTCTGCGGCGATGGCTTGCAGCGGTACATCGGACAGCGGAAAGCCGGGCGTGCCGAACACGAAGCTGCCGAAGAAAGTCAGATGCACACCGCTCGACATCTGCAGCAGCGGATTGAAATCCGCAATCGGCGCAAGGCCGCCGAGCCAGCCCGCGAGACACGCGCGTCCGCCGCGACGCAGCATCGCGAGCGAGTCGAGGATCGTGCTGTTGCCGACGAGATCGAGCACCGCATCGATTTCTTTCGCTTCCGTAATGCGCTTGCTCAACGCAGGCCCTTCGAGTTCGACACGCGACACGCCCAACGCTTCGAGCTTCGCGATGCGATCGCGATTGCGCGTCGTCGCGATGACCTTCGCGCCCGCATTCACCGCGAGATTCACTGCGGCCTGCCCGAACGATGATGTGGCGCCGCGGATAAGCACGGTTTGCCCTGCCTCGATCTCGAGATTGCGAAAGAGACACGTCCACGCCGTCGCATAGGTTTCGGGAATGGCGGCCAGTTCGGCCCAAGGCAGATCGGATTCGATCAGCGCCACGTTCGAAACCGGGGCGCGCGTGAATTGCGCATAACTTCCGTTGATCGTGCGCCCGAGGCCGCCCATCAACGCGGCCACTTTCGCGCCGACGGGAAACTCGCCGCCCGGACACGACTTCACGATGCCCACGCATTCGATGCCGCTCACTCTCGCAGCTTCGGCCCATTCGCCGCGCCGCATGTGCATCTCGGCGTGATTGATGCCGAATGCCTTGATCTCGATGACGACATGTCCGTCCAGCGGTTCCGGATCCGGAATCTCGGCATACACGAGGCTGTCGATTCCGCCGAACTTGTCGAGCACGATTGCACGCATGATCTTTCTCCTGTAACGGATGAGCGCGGTGAAGGTCCGCGTTTTAGTGAGCGAGGAATTCGGTGATGGCTGCCGCGATCTGCGCCGCGTGCGTTTCGAGTGCGAAGTGGCCTGTATCGAAGAAGCGCACGTCCGCATGCGGGATATCGCGCCTGAATGCTTCCGCGCCCGGCGGCAGGAAAAACGGATCGTTCTTGCCCCACACCGCCAGCAACTTCGGCTGATGCTCGCGGAAATAGGCCTGAAACGCGGGGTATAGCGCGACGTTGTTGCGGTAGTCGCCGAAGAGATCGAGTTGTACTTCATGCGCGCCAGGGCGGCTCATGTAGTAGTCGTCGAGCGCGTAGCCATCCGGTGAAATCGTGGAGAGGTCGGGCACGCCGTGCGTGTATTGCCACTTCGTCGTCTCCTTCGTGAGCAGCGCGCGCAGCGCATCGCGGTTCGCTTGCGTGGGCGCTTGCCAGTACGCGCGAATCGGATTCCAGCCGTCGCTCAATCCTTCTTCATAGGCGTTGCCATTTTGCGAAACGATCCCCGTGATGCGCTCTGGATGCCTGAGCGCAAGACGAAAGCCGGTCGGCGCGCCGTAATCGAAGACATATACCGCATAGCGATCGAAGCCGATCACTTCGGTAAAGCGATCGATCACGTTCGCGATGTTATCGAACGTGTACGAGAACGCGTCGCGGCTCGGCATATCGGACAGGCCGAAACCCGGAAGATCGGGCGCAACGATATGAAAGCGCTCGGAGAGCAGCGGAATGAGATCGCGAAACATGTGGCTCGAACTGGGAAAGCCATGCAGCAAGAGCAGTTTGGGGCCGTCTGCCGGACCGGCTTCGCGATAGAACACGTTGAAACCGTCGACGTCGATATGACGATGCGCAATGGTGGACATGAGCGTTTCTCCGCAGGGTCAGGAAAAGTTGTGTAACCGTTAAAAGCCTGTGAAGAAGGTTACGGATGAACGCCGTAACTTGTCAAGAGTATTTTTAGTGGTTACGATGGGGGCATCCTAGAAACACGTCTGAATTGCAAAATGGACTACCGCCCCATCCCGGCGATTTTTGTGGCCGACGCGCCCGGCCTCCATTTCCTCAACTCGATCGCGACGCCGGTCGATGAGCCCGTCGACTGGATCGGCGATGGCGAAGGCTTGCTGTCATGGCTTGAACAGGCGGAACTGGTGCCCGCCGACGTGCTGGCGCAAATGCGTTCGCAAATCGCGCCTGCCGAGCTGGACGAGGTCGCAGCAAAGGCGCGCGGACTGCGCGAATGGTTTCGTGCGTTCGTGCGAAAGAGGAAAGGGCGGCCGTTATCGGCGAAGGATCTGGCCGAACTCGAGCCGCTAAACAGCGTGTTGCAGCGCGACGAGCAACATGCGGTGATCGTCGCCGATGCGAATGCTGCAAGCGGTCTCGCGTTCAGCATGCAGCGACGTTGGCCGAACGCCGAATCGCTGTTGATGCCGGTGGTCGAAGCGCTTGCGAAACTCGTCTGCGAAGAGGACTTTACTTACGTGAAGGCGTGCGAAGGCCCGAAATGCACGCTGCTTTTCGCGGATCACACGCGCGGGCATGCGCGGCGCTGGTGCAGCATGGCCATCTGCGGGAATCGGGCAAAGGTTGCCGCGCATCGGGCACGGCTCAAGGAGAGTGAAGGGCCGTCGCGGGCATCCAATTGATCGATGCGCGGACGAACGTTCATGCGGGGATTCGGCTCGCCAGACCAGTCGCACGAACTTTCAGATTTAACTTCGCGGCGGCTTGGGTATATGTTTGATAGGTGCGCGTTTCATGCGCACCTGGTTCACCTGGCGGCTGTATCGTCAGGCAGCGGCAAGTCTTTCGTTGAAGGAGAAAGTCATGAAGACCTTCCTCGTTACGACCACGCTCGTGGCCGCCTTTTCAATCGGAACTCTGACTCAGGCACAAGAACCCACCGACACATTGCAGTCCATTCCCGCACCCCGCCAGCAAGACGTCCAAAGCACACCAATTTCCGGCGACACCGCATACGGCGGCGTGGCGATGGGCCAGAGCGCGAGCGGGCGAACATCGAACTGGACTGGCGCCATGTCGAACAACTGCGCGCCGCGACCATTCTGCAACGTCTATTCGGGCGGCCAGTAAGCGCGATGTCGGCAGGGCGGTCTTTTCGGGGCCAGATGCTTGTCCGATGAGGCCGCCGCCGGCGGCCACGAGGTCGTCACCGGAGGCTGTTAAAATCCGGGTACGTTTTCTACAGGCACGATGTGATGGGCTTCGAACAACTCGCCGGACTGAAAGAGCAACTCGCAAAACAGGCTGCAAGCAATGCAGCGAAGAAGAAGGCGCCGCGCGCGCGGCGTCCCGCGCCGCCGGCTGCGTCGAAGCCGGCCGATCCCGCTAAGTCCGCGAAATCCGGGACTCCATCGAAACCGGTGGACCCTGTCGTGCATACGATCGGAAAGCTGCAGAAGCGGTTTCCGCTCGCGTTTCCGAAGAATCCTGCGCCGAAGGTTCCGCTGAAGGTCGGCATTTTCGAGGATCTGATGACGCACGCGGAGGAGCTCGGGCTCAACGAGAAGGAACTGCGTAGCGCGATCAAGGTCTGGTGCCGCGGCAATCGCTATTGGACCTGCCTCGTGCAGGGCGCGCCCCGAATCGATCTCACGGGCGGCGCGGCCGGCGAAGTTTCGGCGGCGGATGCGGAACGCGCCGTGTACCTGGAAACGAATCGCCTCGCGCGATCGGCTCCTGCGCCGAAGACCGAGGAAGCGGCCAAGTAACGCGACGCGCCGCGCGCGGTCCGACCCGCGCGCGTCATTGCCCCTTTTCCTTTCGTACGCTTCGATTTCAGATCGAACGCATCGCATGTCTTCTGTATTCGCGTGACTCCGCCTTGTGTCGGAGGCGGTTTGGCGTGGCTGAAATTGATTCGGTATCCAAAATATATAGAACGATTCGCGTTGGCCAGCTTTGTCCCTTCTCGCAACTAACTGTCAATGACGCAAACCGACTTCGAATCAGGCCCGGTGATTGCATACAGGGAGGAAACGCAAAGGAGACGCCATGTCCGAAAGTCGCCATCCAGACGCCTGCAGAGTGGGCGTCGCCTTCATCGAAGCGCAACTGACGACGCTCTACGCTTACGCGAGCCTCTTTTCCGACTGGATCGAGCACGGTGCGCCGCCGCCGGACTTCGCGAAGGCACAGCCCTTACTTGCGCGCAAACGTTCGCATCCTGAAGCGCATACGCATAGCGAAGACGGCACGCCGACCAAAAGCCCGCAGCCGCAAGACGCGCTGTCGTGGCCATCGTTCGACACGGCTGAAAAGCGCATCGCTTTTGCGCTGCTCGTCCCGTGCACGAATGCAATTCTTGCGGTCGCCGAGTACTTCGATCTTCACCGGTTATCCGCGTCGCGCGCGCCCGAAGTGCAATTTCTCATGCGTCTGCGTGATGCCGCTGTGAACGGCAATACGTTCAGCCTCGCTGCCGACGAATACAGACCACACGCCGCGTACGCCGGGCTGATTGTCGATAACACGCTGGACGGCACGCTGCTCTTCAGCGATGGTGTCAGGCCCGGCTTCGTCGAATTTGGCGATACGGTCGGCTTGCTTCGCTATCTGACGAAGCTATTGAAGAGCATGCAATCCGTGATCAGTTCGGGCGATGCCGGATAACGCTGCAGAAACGCGTCAACGCGGCGCGCTCGTGAAAGCGCACTGCAAGGCGCGCGGTTTGCTGAGGTCATCGGTGACATCATCCTGTCATACGAAAATGGACCAATCACTGAAGTGCCTTCGGGAACGAATCGCGAAACAGATTGCCGCGCGTGAGGCGGCGCTTGCGTCGCTGCGCGAAAACGCACAAGCCGCGCCCACGAAACACGATCGTGAGCGGATTCTTTTGACGCTCGCCGTGCTCGACGAGGAGCTCGCCGGCTGGAAGCAGATCGCTGCCCGCATCGAGCAGACGGTTCTGTTCGAGCCGCGCAATCATCGGGCGATTCGCATGCCCGCGCTGCGATAGGCCCGCATATTCGTTTCGATCCCTGCGACACACGCGTCGCGCATTCCGGTCAGAATGAGCGGTGTGCGCGCGTTTTTCATGGAGTAGCGCAATGTCCGCTTCCAACGGCAATAACGACACCCCCGTCTGGTTCATCACCGGCTGCTCGACCGGCTTCGGCCGCGAACTGGCCGGCGCCGTGATCGACAAGGGCTGGCGCGCCGTCGTCGCCGCCCGCGATCCGGCGAGCGTCGCCGATATCGTCGAACGCGCCCAGGGCCGCGCAATCGCGGTGCCGCTTGACGTCACGCACACCGACCAGATCAAGTCTGCAATCGACGATGCCTACGCAGCATTCGGCCATATCGACGTGCTCGTGAACAACGCGGGCTTCGGCTATCTCTCGGCAGTCGAAGAGGGCGAAGACGAAGAAGTGCGCGCGATGTTCGAAGTGAATTTCTTCGGCGCCGCCGCGATGATCAAGGCCGTGCTGCCGCGCATGCGCGAGCGACGCTCCGGGCATGTCGTCAACATCACGTCGGTGGGCGGGCTCGTCGGCAATCCGGGCAGCGGCTATTACGCGGCGACCAAGTTCGCACTCGAGGGCCTGGGCGAAGCGCTCGCCCGCGAGACCGAAGGGCTCGGCATCAAGGTCACGGCGGTCGAGCCCGGCCCGTTCCGCACGGACTGGGCAGGCCGGTCGCTGAAACAGACGCGCGGGCCGATCGACGATTACGCACAGACCTCGGGTAGCCGGCGCGCGGCCATCGCGGAGCGCAGCGGCAAGCAGCCGGGCGATCCGGCGCGCGCCGCGCAGGTCATCATCGAAGCGGTCACGTCGTCCGAGCCGCCGGGGCATCTCGTGCTGGGCGGCCCCGGGCTCGAGCTCGTGCGCGCCAAATTGGCGAAGCTGACCGCCGAGATCGATGCGTGGCAGGCGCGCAGCGAGTGGACCGATCATCCGGGGCAATGATCATGAAGCGGCTTCGCGTGGAAGAACAGCATATCCTCGCGCTCGTTGCCGCCGATGCCGCCGCGCTGCACGTTACGCCGCCGCATGTGCGCTTCGTCACGGGCTGCGCCGGGCCCTGCTACGAAGCCTTGTTCAATCGCATTGATGTGGATCGCGCCACGCTGACGTTACCGGAGCCCTTGCTTCAGATCATCGTCGCGCACGAAGTCGGGCACGCGACGCAACGCAAAACGATCTTGCTCGATTTTGCATGGACCGTGCTTTCGGTGACGGCGCTCTTGTCGATACCCTGCATCGTTTTCGCGATCTCATCCGATGAAGATGTGTGGCGCGTGAGCCTCCCCGGACTCGCCTTCGTCGCGGCGTTCTTCGCGTGCGCGAAAATCTGGCGCGCGCGCGGCGCAAAACGCTCCGCCGCCTTCGAGCTCGATGCGGACGCGAAAGCGGCATCGCTTTGTGGCACGGCATCTGTGCTGGCGGCGCTCGAAGCGATGGCAACGCGCGGCCATATCGACGCGGCGCGCCTCGATGCAATGCGCGCACGTCTCGTCTCGAGCGGGCAATAGTTTCCGCGCGCGTGCGTCCATCAGACGCAATTGTTTGAAGTCGGGCTCGTGCCGCGCCAGGCCGCGGATCTCGTCGAACGCGCCGTGAGGGAGGAAGCGCTGCGTGTGAGCGAATCGCGCTTCAGGGCGCTGGTCGCATCCGGGTCGTATGCGGTGTATCGCATGAGCGCCGACTGGACCCGCATGCGCGCGCTCGACGGTCGCGGCTTTCTCGCGGACACCTTGTCCGAGAACGCGGAATGGCTCGGTACTTACGGTCGTCCCGAGCATCAGCCCGTGCTGCGCGCGATCGAAGCGGCGCTCGCATCGCGGAGCCTGTTCGAGCCGGAGCATCGCGTGGTGCGCGCGCATGGCTCGCTGGGCTGGATCTTGTCGCGCGCCGTGCCGATTTGCGCTAACGACGGGCAACTCGCCGAATGGCGAGCATCACATCGCGGTGGATCGCTTGCGCAACATCTCGTGAAGCCCATCGATGTCGATGTGCCCGAACGCGTGCTGAGTCTCGCGGCGCACCGTATCCAGGCAAGCTGATATCGCGCCGGACGGCGCCAGAAGAAAATGTACGGGCGTCCATAACGGACGCCCGTGCGTGTGTGAGCAGTGCCGCTTATTGCGATTGCGAGGCGGGCGGCGTCGACTTCTTGTGATGATGCTTCTGGCCTTTCTTGTGATACGCGGGCCGCGGCTTGTTGTCGGGGTACTCTGCGGCCGCGAATGACAGCGTCGGCGCCGCGAATGCCGTCAGCACCAAAAGCACGAGGGATTTTTTCAAGGACGTTTTCATCGGAGACTCGCTTGGAGGAGATGGCCTTCGAAAAGGCAAAGCAACGCGTGGGCCGTTGCTTCGCACCGCAAGAAACAAAAGACTCGATATTCCGCTTCAACCTGGGGTACACCGGCCGATCACGCTCATGCGTGTGTGAGCCGGGCGGCAACGTCACGCTCGTTCCGTGTCTGCGCCGCTGAGGCAACAGTATATTGCACAAAAAACTGCAATTCATCAGCGGGCGTGCATAAGACTTTGACGCAGCGGGATATTTGCCGGTTGCAGTGCGCCGGCATGCGTGCGTTCGCTGCCTGCCGTCTGCGACAAATGTCATTGACTGCATCTACTATCGTGCCTGTTCTCAACTTAGGGGCGACCCAGTGAAACAAGATGACATCCGCAGGAATGCGTTCGCCATGCCGGTGCACAATCCTGCTTATCCGCGCCCGCCGTTCCGCTTTCTCAATCGCGAGTACTTCATCATCTCCTATGAGACCGATCTCGATGCGTTGCGCGCCGTGGTCCCCGAGCCGCTCGAAGTCGACAACGGTCTCGTGCACTACGAGTTCATTCGCATGCCGGATTCATCCGGCTTCGGCGATTACACCGAAAGTGGCCAGGTGATCTCCGTCATCGATCCGGATGGCCGGAAGGGCAGCTACACGCACGCGATGTATCTCGACGACGAAGGGCCGATTGCGGGCGGCCGCGAGATCTGGGGCTTTCCGAAGAAGCTCGCATCGCCGCGTCTTTCAGTCGACGGCAAGGACACGCTGCTCGGCACGCTCGACTACGGCACGCAGCGGATCGCGACGGGCACGATGGGCTACAAGTATCGTCCGCTCGATCTCGAAGCCGAGCGCAAGAAGCTCGCCGATACGCCGAACTATTTGCTGAAGGTGCTGCCGCATGTCGATGGCACCGCGCGCGTGTGCGAACTGGTTCGCTTCTTTCTGCGCGACGTGAGCGTGCTCGGCGCATGGGAAGGCCCGGCCGCGCTGGAACTGCATGCGCATGCGCTCGCGCCCGTCGCGGATCTGCCGGTGCGCAAGGTGGTCGGCGCGCGGCATGTCATCGCGAATCTCACGCTCGATATCGGCGAAGTCGCCTATGACTATCTCGCGCCGCCGGATGAGCTCAGGCTCGCCGTCAATCAATAACTTCGAATCGTTAAGGAACAAGCACATGGCACTGCAAGGAAAAGTCGCGCTCGTCACGGGCGCAGCGAGCGGCATCGGCGAACAGACGGCGCGCAAGCTCGCGGCCGACGGCGCGGCGGTCGTCATCGCCGACCTGAACCTCGCGAATGCGCAGAAAGTTGCGGACAGCATCGTAGAGGCGGGCGGCAAGGCGATCGCCTTATCGATGGACGTGACGAGCGAAGACGCGGTGAACGCCGGCATCGAAGAGGCGGTGGCCAAGCTGGGCGGCATCGACGTGCTGGTGTCGAACGCGGGCATTCAGATCGTCGCGCCGATCGAAGAGTATGCGTATGCCGACTGGAAGAAGATGCTCGCGATCCATCTCGACGGCGCGTTCCTCACGACGAAAGCCGCGATCAAGCACATGTACGCATCGGGCAAGGGCGGCTCGATCATTTACATGGGATCGGTGCACTCGCATGAGGCATCGAAACTGAAGTCGGCTTATGTCACGGCGAAGCATGGTTTGCTGGGACTCGCGCGTGTCGTCGCGAAGGAAGGCGGATCGCGCGGCGTGCGCGCCAATGTGGTGTGCCCCGGTTTCGTGCGCACGCCGCTCGTCGAGAAGCAGATTCCCGAGCAGGCGAAGGCGCTCGGCATTTCGCAAGAAGAAGTCGTGAAGAACGTGATGCTGAAGGAAACGGTCGATGGCGAATTCACGACCGTCGCCGATGTCGCGAACACGGTCGCGTTCCTCGCGGGCTTCGAATCGAATGCGCTGACAGGGCAGTCGGTCGTGGTGAGCCACGGCTGGTTCATGCAATAAGGGGAATCCATGCGCCGCAGTCAACGCAACACACTCACGCAGGCGAACCACGTCGCGCTGCCGGATTACGATGACGTCTGCCTCGTGCTGCAAGGCGGCGGCGCGCTGGGCTCCTATCAGGCCGGCGTGTTCGAAGGGCTCGCGGAAGTCGGCGTCGATCCGACATGGACATCGGGCATTTCCATCGGCGCGCTGAATACTGCGATCATCGCGGGCAATGCGCCCGAAAACCGCGTGGCCGCGCTGCGCGGGTTCTGGAACACGATCTGCCAGCCTGCGGATCTGATCGGACATGTCGGCGCGTTCCTGCCTGCGGCGTTCGGCTTCGGCAATATCGGCCGCAAGTTTTCGAGCATGTGGGCGGCGGCGCGCGCGCTGACCGAAGGACAGAGGGGCTTCTTTTCGCCGCGCGTGCATGTGCCCGATCTCGGACCGGTCACGAAGAGCAAGCGCCCGAGCGACGTGAGTTACTACGATACGTCCGCGTTACGCTCGACGCTGCTGCAGTTCGCCGATTTCGACCGCATCAACGATGGCGCCATGCGTGTGTCGGTGGGCGCGGTCAATGTGCGCACGGGCAACCTCGTCTACTTCGACAATACGAAGATGCGTCTCGCGCCTGAGCACTTCATGGCGTCGGGCGCGTTGCCGCCGGGCTTTCCTGCTGTCGAGATCGAGGGCGAGTTCTATTGGGACGGCGGTCTCGTGTCGAACACCCCGCTGACGGAGATCATTCGCGAAAGCCAGCACAAGGACACGCTCGTGTTCCAGGTGGATCTGTGGAGCGCGCGCGGCACGCTGCCGGGCGATTTTCTCGACGTGAGCGAACGCACGAAGGACATTCAGTATTCGAGCCGAACACGCGCGATCACCGATTTCGTTTCGCATAATCAAAAGCATGCGCGGCTTATCAAGGAACTGCTGGAGCACGTTCCCGAGAAGACGCGGCGCTCGCATCCGCTGTTGCGCGAGGCGCAGAAAATCGCGGATGGCGGCGCGGTGAACGTCGTGCATCTCATCTACAAGAACAAGTTCTTCGAAGGGCACTACAAGGACTACGAGTTCAGCAACGACACGATGGACGAGCACTGGGCAAGCGGGCTGGAAGATATTCGTCGATCGTTCGGGCATCCGGAGTGGTTCGAAGTGCCGAGTCATGATCTGGGCTTCGTGACGCACGATGTGCATCGGTATGAGCCCGCGCCGCAAGCGACGGCCGAGGTGCCTAAGGCAGTGTCGAAGAAGTTGGTCGATGTGGATGAGGTGGATGAGGTGGAAGGGGTTTGAAGCCCACGCGGGATTCCATTACCCTGATGAGCCGCGACGATCAAACGAGGCATGGCCATGAACGCCTGGAAACCCCCGACCTACCCCTCCATCAGTCCGTACCTCATCTGCGAAAACGCGGAAGCGACCATCACATTTCTGCAGAAAGTCTTCGAAGCCGAACTGGTCCGCCGCTTCGATCGTCCTGATGGCTCGCTGATGCACGCCGAAGTGCGCATCGACGACAGCATCGTGATGATCGGCGGTGGCGCAACGGATCAGCAATCGCCGGGGCCGCATATCCACGTCTACGTGCGCGACGTACAGGCCGTCTACGACCGCGCCATCCACAACGGCGCGCAAAGCGTGCAAGCGCCCACGCGCAAACGCGCCGATGACGACTTCAGAGGCGGCTTTTGCGACGCCGCCGGCACCACGTGGTGGGTCGCCACGCAATGACCGCCTAACGTTTTTTTCTCTTCGCGCGTGGCGGGCGGCGCGCCCAGACTTTCGCGCAACGCGTTCGTCAGCGTGCTCAGAAACTGATCGACCGCAGGCGCAAGTCGGCGCTCGCGCATCACGGTGACCTGCAACAGGCGCTCGTTGAGCAAAGGCTCGTCGATGGGTGTGGCGACGAGCGTCGGCGGGCGGGGGTCGCCTTCGAGCGCGACCGCGCTGCCGAGCGTGATCGCCGGTGAGCGCGCCGAAATGATGCCCGCCACGGAGCTCGCAGCGTGGGGCTGGCGCATTCCGTTCTTCTTCGGCTTGCTGATCGGACCGGCGGGCCTGTTCCTGCGACGCTATCTGCGAGACGCGGCCGATTACACCGAAGCCGACCACACGGCCACGCCCGTGCGCGATGTATTCACGCAGCAGAAGGCGTTGCTGCTCGTCTCGATCGGCGCGCTGACGGTATCGACGGCGGTGAACTACCTGTTGCAGTATGTGCCGACGTTCGCGATCCGCGAGCTGCATCTCGACGCATCGACGGGTTTCGCGGCGAGCAGCAGATGTCGACGGCGGCGCTGCTGCTCTTCGCGACGGGCTATCCGGCGTTCGCGTATGTCGTGTCGCATGTGTCGGTGCCTGCACTGTTCGCACTCGTCGCGTGGCTCGCGTTGCTCGAGGCGATCTACTTCGGCGCGCTGCCTGCGCTGATGTCGGAAATCTTTCCGGTGTCCACGCGCGCGACGGGCATGTCGATCGGCTACAACATCGGCGTGACGGTGTTCGGCGGATTCACGCCCGCGATCATCATCTGGTTGCTGAGCGCGACGGGCAGCAAGGCGGCGCCCAGCTTCTACATGATGTTCACGGCGGTGATCAGCCTCGCGGCGCTGGCAGCGGTGAGCCGGGGGAAAGGCGGAACGCGGGCATTGCGCGTCGCGGCGTGAAGGCGCTGACGCGAACGACCTTCATCGGCGAGTCATCCCGATGAAGGTCGATGCCTGTTCGGTATGCACGCGTCGATGAGGCTTTGGGTCACCCGCGACGCCGCTGAATTCGTGAGCGGCAGCCGGCGACACTTCGGCTCGACGACCGGCTCGGCCCGGAGACCGAACGCTGTGAGATTTTCGCAGCACCACTATGGCGGTTTATGGATAAAGACGTGAATATATCGCCGTAAGCTGTGAGAAAAAATCGATCCGATTCGGCGTTTGCACCTATGTCTCGCATCCCTCCGGCGATGGTCTACTCGTCACACCAGTTGACCACACTCGTGCGCCACGCCTGGAGGAGACATGAACGTTGTGCAAACGCAGTCCGTCGAGCGATCGGCGATCAGAAAAGTGTCGTGGCGGCTCGTGCCGTTCGTCGCGCTGATGTTCTTCATCAACTTTCTCGACCGGACCGCGATCTCGTTCGCCGGCCCGAACGGAATGACCAAGGATCTCGGCCTCACCGCCGCACAGTTCGGTTTCGCGGCGGGCGTGTTCTTCATCGGCTATATCGTGCTGGAGATTCCGAGCAATCTCGCGCTGCACAAGTTCGGCGCGCGCCGCTGGCTCGCGCGCATCATGGTGACGTGGGGCATCGTCGCATTGCTCTTTACCTGGGTGAGCAGCGTAAACGGGCTCTATACGCTGCGCTTTCTGCTGGGCGTTGCCGAAGCGGGTTTCTTTCCCGGCGCGATTCTCTTCCTGAGCACGTGGGTGCCCGCGAAGCATCGCAGCCACATCCTCGCGCTCTTCTATCTCGCGCAACCGCTCACGATCGTCATCGGCGCGCCGTTCGCCGCGCTTCTGATCCAGGCGCACGGCTTCTTCGATCTCGCCGGCTGGCGCATCATGTTCTTCGGCGTCGCGATTCCTGCCATTCTGGTCGGCGTGATCGCGTGGTTCTATCTCGCGGACAAACCCGCTGACGCCCGTTGGCTCACGGCCGCCGAGCGCGACTGGCTCACGACGCGCCTCGACGAGGAAGACCGCGCGAAAGGCGCATCGGCCAGCAAGGTCCACGGCAACCCCGTCGCCGCGCTGATGAGTGGCCGTGTCTGGCTCTTCGCGCTGATGTACTTCGGCCTGATCTACGGGCTTTACGCGCTCGCGTTCTTCCTGCCGACCATCATCGGCGGCTTCGAGGCGCGCTTCGGCACGCACTTCAACGTGTTCCAGAAGGGTTTGATCACCGCGATTCCGTATCTGCCGGCCGCGATCGCCCTGTTCCTGTGGAGCCGCGACGCAACCAAGCGCGGCGTGCGCTCGTGGCATATCGGCGTGCCGGCGCTGATCGGCGCGTTGAGCGTGCCGCTCGCGATGCAGATGGGCTCGCCCGCCGCGACCATCGCCGTGATCACCGTGACGGCCTGCGCGATCTTCTCCGCGCTGCCGAACTTCTGGGCGCTGCCCGTGCGCTTTCTTTCGGGTGCGGCGGCGGCAGCGGGCATCGCGCTCATCAACACGGTCGGAAATCTCGCGGGTTTTGTCGCGCCGTACATCACCGGCATGGCGAAGGACGCGACGGGCTCGTATCAACTGCCGATGCTGATCGTCGGCGCAATGATGCTGATGTCCGCCGCGCTCGCCTTCGCCATCGGACGCACGAGTCAGGAACGCGCGCCGGATGCCGTCGCGGCCAACGCACATTGAACACTCACCTCACACCGGAGTCATCGAAATGAAGGAAAAGATCGCGTTATTCGGAGCAGGCGGAAAGATGGGCGTGCGCCTCTCGAGCAACCTGCTGAAGTCGGACTATCGCGTCGCGCATGTCGAGCCGGGCGCGGCCGGACAGAAGCGGCTGAAGGATGAACTCGGTATCGAATGCGTCAGCGCCGATGCCGCGCTCGACGGTGCGCAGGTCGTGATCCTCGCCGTGCCCGATACGCTGATCGGCAAGCTCTCGCACGACATCGCGCCCAAGCTGTCGCCGGGCACGATGGTCATGACGCTCGATGCCGCCGCGCCTTTCGCCGGCCATCTTCCGGACCGCAAGGATCTGACGTATTTCGTCGCGCATCCGTGCCATCCGATCATCTTCAACTACGACCTCGACGAGAAGTCGTTGCATGACCACTTCGGCGGCGCGCACGCGAAGCAGTCGATCGTCAGCGCGCTGATGCAAGGGCCGGAGGAAGCGTTCGATCTGGGCGAGGCCGTCGCGAAGGTGATCTACGCGCCGATCCTGCGTTCGTATCGGCTGACCGTCGATCAGATGGCGATCCTGGAGCCGGGCCTGTCGGAAACCATCTGCGCGACGCTGCTCTACGTGATGCGCGAAGCGATGGATGAGACGATCAGGCGCGGCGTGCCCGAACAGGCGGCGCGCGACTTCCTGCTCGGCCACATGAACATTCTCGGCGCAGTGATCTTCAACGAGATTCCCGGCGCATTCTCCGATGCGTGCAACAAGGCGATCGAATTCGGCAAGCCGCGCCTGATGCGCGATGACTGGAAGAAGGTGTTCGACCGCGAGGAAATCGCGGAGAGCATTCGCCGTATCACCTGAAAATTGCGCGCTGCACGAGCAAGATCGCAACCGAATCGCCATCGAGGAACTGACTGTGACCGAACGCATCCACGCCACTTACTGGCTCGAAACCGGCGTCGATCCGGGCCTTGCCGCCGAGACCATCGCGGGCGAGCAGTCGAGCGGCACCTTCATCGCGCTGCCCAACGAGACGCCCGAACTCAAGGCTCGCTCGGGCGCGCGCATCGAACGGCTCGAAGTGCTGGGCCATGCCGAGACGCCGAGTCTCCCGGGAGGCGCCGCATCGAAGCGTTATACGCAATGCGTGCTCGAACTTTCGTGGCCGATCGGTAACTTCGGGCCGTCGCTGCCGAATCTGATGTCGACGATCGCGGGCAATCTCTTCGAATTGCGGCAGGTGTCGGGCTTGCGTCTGACCGGGCTGCGCCTGCCCGCGTCATTCGCGGCGGCGTATCCGGGGCCCGCGTTCGGCATCGAGGGTACGCGCAAGCTGTCGGGCGTGTCGCACGGTCCGCTCATCGGCACGATCATCAAGCCGAGCGTCGGGCTTTCGCCGCAGGAAACCGCCGCGCAGGTGAAGGAACTGGTGGCGGGCGGCATCGACTTCATCAAGGATGACGAATTGCAAGGCGACGGCTCGCATTGCCCGTTCGACGAACGCGTGCGCGCGGTGATGCGCGTCGTGAACGATCACGCCGAGCGCACCGGCAAGAAGGTGATGGTCGCGTTCAACGTGACAGGCGATCTCGATCAGATGAAGCGTCGTCACGATCTCGTGCTCGAACAGGGCGGCACGTGCGTGATGGCGGTGCTCAATTCGATCGGTCTCGTCGGCATGACCGAGTTGCGCAAGCACAGTCAGTTGCCGATCCACGCGCATCGCGCGGGCTGGGGTTATCTGACGCGCGCCGAAGCGCTCGGCTGGGACTATGCGCCGTGGCAGATGCTGTGGCGGCTCGCGGGCGCGGATCATCTGCACGTAAACGGCCTGCGCAACAAGTTCAGCGAATCCGACGAAAGCGTGATCGCGGCGGCCCGCGCGGTCCTGTCGCCGGTGATGGACGAAGCGCCATTGACCGCGATGCCCGTGTTCAGCTCGGGCCAGACGGGCTTGCAGGCGGCGGACACGTATGCCGCAATCGGCTGCGCGGATCTCATTCACACGGCGGGCGGCGGCATTTTCGGGCATCCGGGCGGCGTCGCGGCGGGCGTCGAGGCATTGCGCGAGTCCTGGGTCGCTGCGATCGAAGGCGTGCCGCTCGCCCGTCATGCGCAACGCAGCCCTGCGCTGAAGAGCGCATTGGAGTTCTGGAAATGAGCACGCAATGGCCGGACGGCCTGCTGCTCGCGTACTACGGCGACGACTTCACCGGTTCCACCGACGCGATGGAAGCGATGACCGCCGCCGGCGTGCCGACGCTTCTGTGCCTGCAAGCGCCCGCGCCCGAACTGCTCGCGCGCTTTCCCGATGTGCGTTGCGTCGGGCTGGCGGGATCATCGCGCGGGCGCAGTCCGCAATGGATGGACGACGAGTTGCCGCACGCCTTTGCGAGCCTCGCCGCGCTGGGCGCGCCCATCCTGCAATACAAGGTCTGCTCGACTTTCGATTCATCGCCGCACACGGGTTCGATAGGCCGCGCGATCGACATCGGCGTCGCGCAGATGCGCGGCAGGTGGTCGCCGATGATCGTCGGCGCGCCGCGCCTCAAGCGCTATCAGGCCTTCGGCAATCTGTTCGCGGCAGTGGACGGCGAGGGCCATCGGCTCGACCGTCATCCTACGATGTCGCGTCATCCCGTCACGCCGATGGACGAAGCGGACCTGCGCGTGCATCTGGGCCGGCAGACGGAGCGGCGCATCCGCCTGATCGATTTCGTGCAGTTGCGTTCGCCGGATGTTCGCGAACGCCTGAGCGCGCTCGCGAACGACGGCACGCCCGTCGTCATGATCGACGTGCTCGACGAGGAGACGCTCGCCGCCGCGGGCAAGCTCGTGTGGGAGGCGCGCGGCGAGGGCGTGTTCACGGCGTCGTCGTCGGGACTGCAGTACGCGCTCGCGGCGCACTGGCGCGCGAACGGGCTCGTGCCGCAGACGCCGGGCTTGCCCGACGCATCGCCCGCCGCTGTGATCGCGGCCGTCAGCGGAAGCTGTTCGCCCGTGACGGCGGGGCAGATTCGCTGGGCGCGCGAGCACGGCTTTTGCGTCGAGCGCCTGGACTTGCGCCGCGCACTCGATAATGCGCAATCTCGCGAAGCCGAAATCGAACGCGTGACCGGCGCCGCGGTTCGTGCGGTGTGCGCTGGCGAAAGCCCGATCGTCTTCAGCGCCGAAGGCCCGGACGACCCCGCCGTGCTCGCATTCGACGACATGGCGTCGCACGCCGGACTGAGCCGCGCGGACGCCGCGCGCCGGGTTGGCGAAGCGCTTGCCGAGGTGATGCGCCGGCTGCTCGATCGCACGCCGTTGCGCCGCGTCGTCGTCGCGGGCGGCGACAGTTCCGGCGAAGTGGCGAGCAGGCTCGGCATCACGGCATTGAGCGTCGCGGCGGCCATGGCGCCGGGCGCGCCGCTGTGCCGCGCGTGGTCCGACGATCCGGCGCGCGACGGGATCGAAATCGTGCTGAAAGGCGGACAGATCGGCCGCGCGTCTTTCTTCGGCGACGTGCGCGACGGCGCTTCATGGACCGGGGCTTCGTGAGGTTTCATCGAAGACGGGCGATTTCGATGGCTCTGCGAGGCACGGCGGATCAACGAGAGCATCGCCGCGGCGATCGCGATGCACGCGCGCCTCTCGCGTGCGAGCGCGCTCTACGGCATGTTCTTCACGTCCTGAGCGCTTCGTCGTCCCGCGCGCGCAGGAACGCGGTCATCTGCTCCAGACTTTCGTTCATCTCTTCGATCAGCCAGCGCTCCAGCTGCGCGACGTCGGCATGCGCGCGCAGATGCGGCGCGACCCACAGCACGAGCTGACGCGGACCCGGCGCGAAGCCGAACGGCGCAACGAGCTTGCCGGACATGAGATCGTTCATCACGAGCAACTGCGGTACGAGCGCCACGCCGAGACCGCACACGGCCGCCTGAATCAGCAGATAGAAGTGATCGTAGGCATCCGCGCTCGCGCCGGCGATCGGCGCGAGGTTCGTCGCGTGATACCAGTCCGTCCACGCCTCCGGGCGCGTGCGGGTGGACAGCAGCTTTGCGCGCGCGAGATCGGCAGGCGTTGCGAGTCCGATCGACTGTGCATACTCCGGCGAGCACACCGGCCCGATCCATTCGTCGATGAGCGTGCGCGTGACCGCGTCCTTCGGCGGCTCGATCGTGTTCGCGCGAATGGCGACGCTGATCTTGTCGCGCACGAAATCGATCTGGTCGTAGTTCATGTTGAACTTGAGCTCGGTCTGCGGATAGCGCCGATGAAACCCCGCGATCCTCGGAATCAGCCAGTTCATCATGATGGTCGCGGAGCACGACAGCGTGAGCGGCTCGGGCTTCAACTGCTCGATACTCGCGTCGATGAGATTGAACGCGGTAGTAAGTCCCTCGGCGAGGCGCCTGCCTTCGGGCGTCGGGTCCGACGACTGCGCGGAGCGCACGAGCAGCGTGAGGCCGAGCGTGTCCTCGAGCGCCTTCACCTGCCGGCTGATCGCGCCGTGCGTGACGCACAGCTCCTGCGCGGCGAGCGTCATGCTGCGCAGGCGCGCCACGGCCTCGAACGCGCGCAGGGCGTTCAGCGAAGGGCGCGGGGTCTGCATGGGTCTCCTCCCTGTGTGGTCCCGATCGTGTCCTGTTTCGATACGGCAAGCCGATTGTAGACGGCGCGGCGGGCCGTCCTCTTTGTATCGCACTGTATCCGCAGTGAAGCCCGACACACGGCGTTTCATAACCTGCGTGCCGCGAAACAAGCCAGATACGTGCGCCGGTTCTAATACCTCCATGCCCGAACGATTCGCAACACGGCGCGGATCGACAAGACGGGTTTCCATCCCATTCTCTGGAGGTCAATCATGAAAGTCATCCAATCGCTTATCGTCGCTGCCGCTGTCGCGCTTCCGGCTTTCTCGTTCGCGCAGTCGAACCAGCCGATCACCCGTGCGGAAGTACGCGCGCAGCTCGTCGAGCTGCAAAAGGCCGGTTACGATCCGGCGAGCGACCAGACGCAGTATCCGCAAAACATCCAGGCCGCGCAGGCGCGCGTCGATGCCGCGAAGGGCCTGACCGCCTACGGTGCGCCGGTGAACGGCGCCTTTGCATCGGGCGCGCGTTCGACAGATGCGAACGTCATCGGGCTCGGTCCGGTTTTCGCAAGGCCGTAAGCGCGCGGTTTGCTCGATTCAATGAAGCCCGGACGGATGGCCCGTCCGGGCTCGATGCGTTTCTGTGAATAACGTATTACGTCTCGAAATTATCGCCTCTCAAGCGATACACTCTCGCTGCAAAATCCCGTTTTCGAGGGCACGTGACGCGCTGCGCAATGGCGAGGCGTGGAAAATGGGTATCATCCCGTTCCGCCCTGGCGCGGATTCAGCCGAATGTAACAACGTATCGCAGTTTTTTGAGTGCGACGCCACTGATTTTCGAGGCGCTTATGCCCACAGACGTAGACATCATTACCGACGAGCAAATCGCGTCGATCGCCGACCGCCTGACGCAAGAAGGCCGCAAGGTTTCCCCCGTGACCGTTTGGACGGAGGCCGGCAGCGGCTCGGTCGTCGCCATCGCGGCAGGCCTGCAACGCTGGCGCGAGGCGCGTTCCCCGGACGTGCCGCAGCAGCAGGCGCCGACCGGACTCCCCGACGACCTCGCCGAGACGCTCGTGAACGTCGCGCGGCGGCTCTGGACCGTTTCTCGCGACGAAACCGAACGGATGTCCGGCCAGCGTCTGTCTGCGGTGAGCCAGCGGCTTTCGACCGCGCTCGCGGAGCGTGACGAGGCGCTCGCCGAGTTCCAGAAGACCGGCGACGAGGCCGCGAAGAGCCGCCAGCAAATGACGGAGATGGTGAGCGCGTTGCGGGCATCGGAAGAGTCGGTCGCGCGCTTGCGCCAGGAGTTCGAAGCCGTCACGGCGCGCGCGCAGACCGCAGAGACGCGCGTCGAGGAAGCGTTGCAGCGCGTATCGGCGGGCGAGGCGCAACTGGAAGCCGTGAAGGCGTCGCTCGAAGAAGAGCGGCGCGCGAAGGATGCGCTGAACGCGGCGTTGTCGGCGAAGGACGAAGACATCGCGCGCATCGCACAAGAGCGCGATCAGGCGCGGCAGGACCATTCGGAATTGCATGCGTCGATGTCGGGCAAGGACGAAGCGCTCGCGCGTCTCGCCGATGAGCTCGATCAGGCACGCGAGCAGCACGGCAATTTGCACGCGTCGCTGACTGGCAAGGACGAGGAACTCGCGCGCATCGCCGACGAGCGCAATCAGGCGCGGGAGCAGCACGAGCAGTTGAGCGCATCGCTCGCGGGCAAGGACGAAGAGCTTGCGCGCATTGCGCAAGAGCGCGACCGCGTGCTTCAGGATCACGCGCAACTGCATGCATTGATGGCGGGCAAGGACGACGAGCTCGCGCGCATCGCACAAGAGCGCGATCAGGCGCGGCAACAGCATGAAGCGTTGAGCCTCGCATCGCAGGAGAAATCGGCTGAAGTCGAACGCTGGTCGCAGGATGCGATCGCCGCGCACGGGCGCGCGCAGGCCGCCGAGGCGCAGGCGAGCGAAAGCCTCGCGCACGTCGCCGCACTGGAGGTGGAGTTGAACGAAGTGCGCGTCGCGCTCGCGGCGGAGCGTGAGAACGCAGCTGCGCGAAACGCCGAAATTACCGCGTACCGCGATCACGCTGGCCGTGTCAGCGCCGAGCTGGATGAAGCCCGCAAGCAGATCAGCGCGTTCATGGAAGAGAAGGCCGAGCAGGGCGCCGAACTCGCGCGCGTGTCGAACGATGTCAACGCGTTGCGCGAGCGCGCCGAGGCCGCCGAGAAGAACGCGACCGATCTCGCGAAGCGCCTCGTCGAGAAGGAGCAGGGCGACGAGTCGGAGCTCGCGTCGCTGCAGCGTCAGATCTCGGCGCAGGCGAAGGCGCATTCGAAGGCCTATGACGATCTCCGCGCCAACGCCGAGCAATGGGTCACCTACGCGAAGGACTTGCGCCAGCGTCTCGATGTGGCCAACGAGAAGATCCTCTTTATCGATGCTCGCAGCACCGGCGAAGTCGCGCTGATGCGCAGGCTCGCGGTCGAGCTGGAGCGCCTGAAGCCGGATCACGAACTCGTGTTCCGCGAGTCGCAGCAGAAGATGATCGGCGACAAGATGGCGCAGCAGCTCGCGCAAAAGGGTTATCGCTACGATCCGGCGACCGCGGTGATGTCGAAGATCGAAACGTGATCTTCATGTGACGATGCAAACGCAGACCCTCACCGTCACGATCGATCGCGATTGGCGCGAGCTCTATGAAGCGATCTGGCATCCGGAGGTCTTTCCGACATGGGCGTCCGGACTCGCGCAGTCCACGCTCGAAGACCTGGGCGACCACTGGCGCGCCCGCGGTCCCGAAGGCGATGTGACGATCCGCTTCACCGGTCACAACGCGCTCGGCGTGATGGATCATTACGTCGGTCTGCCGAACGGTGAAGAGGTCTACGTACCATTGCGCGTTTATCAGAACGGCGCGGGCGCCGAAGTGGCGCTCACGCTGTTCCGCCAGCCCGGCATGTCCGACGAAAAATTCGCCGCCGACGCCGACTGGGTCCGCCGCGACCTTGCCGCGCTCGCCGCGCGTCATGCGAAGCCCTGACTGCGCTTCTCAGGCCACAGTCCGCGAAGCGCTCTCGCCGACGAAGCGCCATCCGTCATGAGTCAGCTTGAAAGCCAGTCCGGTCGGGACTAGGCTTTGGCGAGGGTCCGGCACTTGCTTTCGGGCCGTTCATCGCGCGAGGACGACATGACCGCGAACGCTGCGCCTTTCGATACCGAGTTGACCCGCGTGCTCGGCTGCCTTTATCCGATCATCTCCGCCGGCATGGGAGGCCCCGCGCGTGCGGAACTCGCGTCGGCGGTGTCGAGTGCGGGAGGCTTCGGATTGCTCGGCATGGTGCGCGAATCGCCCGAGACGATCGCCGACGAAGTCGCCGCCGTGCGCGCCGCGACGGATCGGCCATTCGGCGTCAACCTCATTCCGACGGGCACGAAACCCGGCTTGCTGGCCGCCGAGCTCGACGCCTGCCTCGAACTGGCGGTGCCGGCGATCTGCTTTTTCTGGGACGTGTACCCCGATATCGTCGCGCGCGCGAAAGACGGCGGCGCGCTCGTGCTGTATCAGGTCGGCTCGCTCGAAGATGCGCTTCGCGCGGAAAAGGCCGGCGCCGATGTGATCGTGGCGCAAGGCGTCGAGGCGGGCGGCCATGTGCGCGGCTCGACCGGCATCATGACGCTGCTACCCGAAATCGCCGCGCATATCCGTGTGCCGGTGGTCGCGTCGGGCGGCATCGCGACGGGCGCGGGGCTCGTTGCGGCGCTGGCGCTGGGCGCGAGCGGCGTGCATTGCGGCACTGTCTTCCTGCCGACGCACGAATCCTATGCGCACGATTATCACAAGCAACGCGTGATCGATGCGCGCGCGGGCGACACCGTCCACACCGACCTCTACGCGATCAACTGGCCCGCCGGCTCACCGGTGCGCGTGCTCGCGAACAGCCTGACGGATGCGGCGCGCGATCATCTCTTCGGCAACGATCCCTATGCGCTGCCGCGCGAAGTCATCGCGCATGACGAATGGGGTGCCGTCGAAAAATACAGCACGATCTCTCCGCTGCGATCGACGACCGGCGATCTCGAAAAAATGGCGCTTTTCGCGGGGGAATCGTCGGCGCTGGTGAGCGAGCGGACATCCGCGGGCGAAGTCGTCGAACGTCTGATGCGCGAGGCGAACGAGACGCTCGACGATCTGCTGGCGCGACGCGAGAAGACCTTGAACGTCGGGGGCGGCGAGTCATGAACGGCCATCGGGCCGACAAGCTATCATGTGCGCATTCCAAACAAGCCGCACGGGCTGGAGAATCATATGGCTGGACCTCAGGAAAGCGTCAGCATGGCGTTGTTCTGCGACTTCGAAAACGTCGCGCTCGGCGTTCGCGATGCGAAGTACGAGAAATTCGATATCCGGCCGGTGCTCGAACGCCTGCTGCTGAAGGGAAGCATCGTCGTCAAGAAAGCCTATTGCGACTGGGATCGCTACAAAGGCTTCAAATCGGCGATGCATGAGGCGAGCTTCGAGATGATCGAGATTCCGCACGTGCGCCAGTCGGGCAAGAACTCGGCCGACATTCGCCTCGTCGTCGATGCGCTCGATCTTTGCTACACGAAATCACACGTCGATACGTTCGTCATCATCAGCGGCGACTCCGACTTCTCGCCGCTCGTGTCGAAGCTGCGCGAGAACGCGAAGAAGGTCATCGGCGTAGGTGTGAAGCAATCGACGTCCGACCTGCTCGTCGCGAACTGCGACGAGTTCATCTTCTACGACGACCTCGTGCGCGAGCAGCAACGCGCCATCGCCAAGCGCGAACAGCGCGAATCGAAACGCGCGCCCGATGAAGAACGGCATCCCAGGCAGGAGACGGACTCGCGCAAGTCGCAGGCCATCGCGATCACCGTCGAGACGTTCGAGGCGCTCGCATCGGAGCGCGGCGAGAGCGGCAAGATCTGGGCGTCGGTGTTGAAGAGCGCGATCAAGCGCCGCAAGCCGGGCTTCAGCGAAACGCAATATGGCTTTCGTGCGTTCGGCAATCTGCTCGATGAAGCGCAGTCGCGCGGTCTGCTCGAAGTGGGCCGCGACGACAAATCCGGCGCATTCGTGTTTCGCTCCGCTCAGTCCGCTCAGGCCGCGGCGGTCGATGTGAGGCAACCCGAGGCGCCGGTCGTCCAGAAAGAAAACGAAGGCGCTGGGAACAACCGACGCCGAGAGCGCCGCGGCGCAAGGAAGAGTGCGCACGCGGCCGCGCCCGAGCCCGTCGTGTTCGAGGAAGAAGCATCGACGCCGGTCGCTCCGACAGAACACGAAGGCGCGGGGAAAAGCAGCCGCAGAGAGCGACGAGACGCAAGGAAAGCCGCGCACGAACCGGTCGCGTTCGTGGAAGAGGCACCGATGCCGGTCGAACGCGAGACGTTCGAACCGCAAGCGGAAGCTACACCCGCGCCCGCATCCGCGCCGAAAAAGCCGGCCGCGCGGAGCCGTGCGCGCAAGACTGCGACGAAGCAGAGCGTCGCCGATGTATCGAACGAAAGCGCGGTGATCGCCGCCGGACCGGTTGCCGAATCGAAGGCGGAAAAGCCATCGCGCAAATCGTCATCGCGCGGCAGCCGCTCGCGCAAGGCCATCGACAAGGCGAGCGATCAGTAAATCGCGCGCATCGAATCATCGCTTCATCCGGTGCGCCGTTCCGCTTCCACCGACGCTTCTCCTTGCGCGCGCGCCGCCGCATGCTCTTCGGCGCGCCAGCGCTGCCGCGAGCGATACATCGTCGCGACCGCGATGCGCGCCATCTTCACCCAGCCGGAGTGACGCGGGTCGGCGAGCATGCTGAGCGCGCGCGCGTAATCGAGCGTGAGGCCCGGCGTCCAGGCCATCGTCGCGGCACGCTTTCGCACTTGCGCCGCGACCCATAGCTCCGGTGTCGTCATGATGCGCACGAGCGGCTTCCATCCGCCGCCCTTGCCCCATACGCGCGCCGACGCACCCTCGATCGCCGCTTCCAGCGCCCGCGCCACGGAACTCGAGCAATTGCGGTAAGTGAGGTTATAGGTCGTGTCACGCCGATACGCCTGCCAAAAGCGCGCGAGCCTCACCGGATCGTAGTTGCGGATGCGCACCTGTTGCGTCGACGGACACCACGCCTTCGACTCGGTTTCATAGTCGGGCTGAAAGAGGCCGGGCACGTCGTTCTCGCGTGTCGCGCGCAGCGTGCGCGTGAATTCGTTCGGCGAGCGGTCGATCTCGACCGCGGGATACAGGCTGATGTAGACGCCTTCGGGCGTTTCCAGCGCCGCGTGGCCCGTCGAGATGGTGCCGTTCCTGTCGACAGCGGCGATATAGCGATCGACCAGCAACTGCCGCTTCGGCTGCGACTTCGCCGTGCCGACCGGCGTCCATACGTGCACGGTCAGCGCGGCTTCATCGGGTGCGGGCGGGCCGTCGAAGACCGCGCCGGCGAACGACGGCGCGGCGCGCGCGGGTTCTGCCTGCGCCGCCGTAGCCGATTCGCCTTCGACGGCGGGATTCGCCGCCATGCGCCGCACGCGCGCCGCGAGCAGGATCATGTTCCAGCCGCCGAAGAAGAGGCCGAACGCGACGCAATAGGCGACCGTGCCCGCATAGTGATCGGGATAAGGCTGATAGAAAAAGATTGCGATTGCGATTTCGAGCACGCCGCCTGCCGTGGCGAGACGCCATTTGCGATAGCGGACCACGCGCGCGGAGACGATCTGCAACGCGCCATCGACGAGAAAGAGCGTGCCGAAGATGAGCGACAGCACGAAGTTGCCGTGCTCGCCGCCGAACAGCACGAGCAGCGCCGAGAGGCAGAACGTCGTGCCTTTCACGTAGCGCAGCTTGCGCTGACCGCCCATGCCGGTCCACGCGACGGCGAGTGTGGCGAGGCCTTCGAGCAGCATCATCAGCGCGAAGGGGATGATGGGAAAGTAGAGCGAGCCGTCGAGCGCGTCGGTGAAGATGACGCCGCCGAGCGCGATGCTGAGCAGCCCGAGCGTCATCACCGAGCGCCATCGCGTGCGCAGATAGTCCACGCCGAGAAGAATCATCACCAGCCGAACCATCGCTTCCTCCGTCTCATCATTCGATACCTCGTGCGGCACATGCGCGGCCACACACGTTATAAGGCATCGACGGCGAAAGCGGCAAGAAGGGAAAACCGCAGACGAATACGCGCGGCTGCCGTGCAAGGGCACGACGGCCGCGCGATCGCGTCACCTATTGCACCGCATGCTTCGCGGCATCTTCGATCACCGCCGCGACCTGTTGCGGCTTCGATTCATACACGGAATGGCTCGCGCCGGGAATGACCGTGATGTGACTATGCGCGCGCTCGTAGTACCAGCGTTCGAGATCCGGATTGATGATCTTGTCGCTGCCCGCGACGATGCCCCAGCTCGGCTTCGACGTCCATGCTGCAGCCGTCAGCGGCGTCGTGAAGACTTGCGCCGATGTCAGAATCTGCGAGCGCGATTCGAACGTGGCCTGCCTGAGCGGCAGATCCGCGGCGAAGTCTTTCGGGAAGACGGCGGGGTTCAGGTACGTGTAGCCATCCGCTGTCTTTTCGACGGCGTCCGTCTGCTTCGCGAGGAAGCTGGGCGTTTTCTTGCCGAGCGCGCCTTCGTCCTCGCCCACATTCGGCGCATGCGCCGCGACGTAGACGAGCCCGGCGACATTCGTATGCACGCCCGCTTCCGTGATGACCGACCCGCCGTAGCTATGGCCGACGAGAATGGTCGGACCGTTTTGCAGGTCGAGCACGCGCCTGGTTGCGGCGACATCGCCTTCGAGCGAGGTCAGGGGTTCCTGGACCATCGTGACGTGATAGCCGTCCCGGGTCAGGATGTCGTAGACCGGCTTCCATCCCGAGCCATCGACCCACGCGCCGTGAACGAGGACGATGTTCCTGACGGGCGCATGGGCATCGGCGGCCGGGGCGGCATTCTGAGCCATTGCGCCAGCCGATGCGAACACACCGGCCGACAGCGCCAGCACCGAGGCTGCTTGCAAGATTCGCTTCATGAAGGACTCCGCTTGTGCGAATGAGAGATCATCGATCCGGACGCGCGCATCAGCTACCGAAGAACGGCTGACAGAAGTCGATCGGGCCGACGCACGTGTTGTTCATCGAGACATGCTTCGGTGCACCCGATGCACTCGTGCCGGTTTGCGCGCCCCCGTACGTCCGCACTGCGTCGGCATGTTGCGCGGCGACCTTCGCTTCTGCCGCCTGAATGTCGGACGGGTAGTACGGATCGCTCGCGAGCGCGGGGTTATAACCTGCCTTTTCGACCGCGACGAGATCGGCGCGGACCTGTGCGCGTGTGACGGGACCGTTCGACTGCGCGAATGCCAGAGCGGGCGCGGCGAGCGTGGCGGCAACGAGGGTGAAGCTGACGAGGTATTTTTTCATGATCTATTCCTGGTGGATGATGCGTATGTATTCGGGTATCCGAAATAAATATTCTCTTCGGTTTCCCTTGGTCAAGGCCGTCGGTCTGTGTTCGTGTTGCGACCTTGATGACAATGTATCGCCCGGCGCGCGCCTCGACTACACCTACGAAGGAGCGTGCTCGCACCAACCATCGGTGCATCGGCTAAACGTTCGCATGGCGCGTGCGCCGTGGATCGAACCGTCCGGCTGCATCGCATGCGACGTGCGGATGAGCCGTCTCATGCGCGCGTCTGACGCGCTCATACGAAGGTGTTAGCTCCTCGCCGAGCCCTGCGCGAATCAAACCTTCATATAGGTTGACTCAACCAATGGGCGGTCTCGTCAACCGTATGTACGGCTAGGCGCGTGATTTTCGTTTGATTAATTTGGAGTGGTCGCGATGCGCATTCTCGATATCGCGCTTCGCTGCGGCCTTCGCAGGCGCTTCGTCGCCGCGACGGCGAGGCACTGGCAGACAAACCCGCTCGAGGCGGCGTGAGCGGATCGGTTCACCCCATTCTTCAATAAGGAGCCGGCTATGGCCGAAGCTGCAATCGCGCTCGATCCGTGGGCACAGACGATCTTTCGATTGACGTCGCTGAATGATGGCGTGAGTTTCGAGGCGCCTTCGGCGAGGCGTCCCTTCAGTCAAACGGGCGAGCGCCGCGTCACCGTGAAGCTGATCGAGCGTCCGTCGAGCACCACGGCGACGATCGAATGGCGCGATCCGACGCGCTGCTGCTATGGCGATCAGGTGTGGCGCGCGATGCGCGCGCGCACCGCCGGCGTGTGCGCGATGAGCGGCGTCGAGATCCGTCCGGGCGACCGTGTGTACGGGCCGAATCCGCGGCCGGTTCCGGGCAACGCGGGCGCGATGATTCTGGCATCGGTGCTGGATCAGGCGACGTCGCTATGAATCGATCCCGTTGCGCGAGCTCGCCCTTTCGCGATGCGCTCGTGCCTCATCGTTCAGATCGGCGACTGGGTGTTGCGCAATGTGTGCCGCAATATCGCGCAATGGGATGCAGACGGACTGTGCCGGCCGATGCCCGCCGCGGACCTCACGAGGTTTCTGTGCGCAATGGCGGGCGCATCGTCGCGGCGCGGCGTGATTGCGCGGCGCTTGCCGTGTAATCGTTAAGGCCGGCGGGATAAGGCTAAAACGGATGAGGATCAATACGTGGAATATCCGCGACGAGGACATGATTGCGGTGCGGGGGTGATCCGGTGCCAAGCCCGCCTCACCTCTGCGCTTCACGATGCTCCACGCCCACGAGCCGCGCACGCGCCATTCGTATCGCACGATCGTCACGTCATTCTGCGATGAAAAGTGCCAGCACCCCGAGCCTTCGACATCGCCACTCGCTTCCCCTTCGAGCGACATCAGCGGCTCGACGCGCGTAACACGCATGTCGAAGCGCACGCGATACGGCAAACGTCCTTTCCATGTATAACGATGCAACGCGCCGACGCCATCGCGCGCGCCCGTTTCCACTTCGATCACACGTTCGACGCACGCCCACCAATGCGGCCACGCCGACGGATCGTGGATCGCGTCCCACACGGATTGAAGCGGCGCCGCGATCCTCCAGACGGTAATGAATCGATATTCGCTCGCACGCACGATCGCCTCATTTTTGCTTCGAGTTCTTCGCGACTGCTTCGTCGGTTTCCCAGCCGCCGCCGAGCGCGCGGAAGAGGTTCACCTGATCGATCGCGACCTGGCCTTCGGCGGCCGCGACCTGCGCCGCGACGCCGGTCAATGTACGCGTCGCGTCGAGGTCGTTGAGGAACGACTCGCGGCCCGCGCGATACAGCCGGTTCGTTTCATCGGCCGATTCGATCGCCGATTTATACGCGGTGCGCAATGCATCGGCGCGCGTGGTATCGGATGCGTATGTGGCGAGGCTGCTCTGCGTCTCCTGCAGCGCCTTCAGCACGACGCCGTCGAACTGTGCAAGCGCGCCGCCCGTCGCCGCTTCGGCCTGATGCACGCGCGCGCGTTGACCGTTGATCGGAAAGCTCCAGCTGATGAGCGGCCCGAACGCCCAGCGGTTCGTGTTCGCGCCGAAAAGATCTTCCACGACACCCACCGACCCGACCGACGCACCAAGGCTCACCGACGGATACAACGCGGCGGTGGCCACACCGATGCGCGCCGTCGATGACGCGAGCTGCCGCTCCGCCTGACGCACGTCGGGGCGGCGTCTGAGGAGCGCTGCGCCATCGCCGACAGGAATCGGCGCGCGCAGCTTCGGCAGCCGCTTGCAGGCGAGGGCGGCTCGGGGCAAGTCCGAAGGCGCGCGCGCAAGCAGCATCGCAAGCCGATACTGCGCGACACGGCGGCGCGCGATGAAGCGCGGAATGTCGGCGGCGAGCGTATCGGCCTGAGTCTGCCCGCGCGTGACTTCCGACTGATTGCCGCGGCCCGCGTCGCGCAGACGTTGCGTGAGCTTCACGCGCTGCTTCTGCAAATCGAGCGACTTCTGTGCGATCTCCAGCTCTTCGCCCGCCGAGCACGCTTCGACATACGCGCGCACGACATCCGCGACGACCGTGATGCGCGCGAGGTCCTGCGCGGCTTCGACGGCTTCATCGTCGGCATTCGCCGCTTCGACGCCGCGCTTCAGCTTGCCGAAGAGATCGATCTCATATGAAATGGAAAGATCGAGCGCGCCTTCATTGACGACAGGAATCTTCTCCGTCAACAGATATTGCTCCGCCGATTCCTGCGCGCGCTGAAACGCCGCCGATGTCTTGCCCGAGAATCCGCCTTGCCGGTTCGCAAATTCGACTTCGGCGCGCGAGCGTGCGAGATTCGCGGCGGCCACGCGCAGGTCGGTGTTCGACGCGAGCGCCGCGGCCACGAGTTGATCGACGACGGGATCGTCATAGAGGCGCCACCATTTGGCGGGCACTTCGCCTTGCGTGACGGGCGCGCGATCCGCGCCGTCGATGGCCGCGTTCGCGTAGGGCGCTTTGATCGCCGCGTGATCGGGCAGCGTGTAGTTCGGGCCGACCGTGGTGCAGCCGAAGAGCGCGATGGCAGACGAAACAGCGATGGCGACCGCTTTCATTGCGATGCGCCCGACGCGGGGGCCGACACGCTCGAAGTCGGCGCAGGCGCAGAAGCCGGCGAGGTCTCCGACGCCGCGCGCTTGCCGATCTTCGGACCGATGCCGCGCACCGAGACCGTCGCGGTGCGGCCCGCGATCATGCGAAAGTCCGCCGGAATCTCATCGAGCGTCACACGCACCGGAATGCGCTGCGCGAGACGCACCCAGCTAAAGGCAGGATTCACGTTCGGCAGAAGACTCGAGCTTTGCTGACGGTCGCGATCCTCGATTGCCGCGACGATGCTCTGCACATGTCCGCGCAGGAGGCCCGGCTCGCCCATCACCTTGATATCGACAGGCTGGCCGATATCGATGCCGCCGAGCTTCGTTTCCTCGAAGTAGCCATCGACGCGGAACGAATGCATGTCGACGACCGAGAGTACCGCGCGTCCCGCCGACACGAATTCGCCGACGCGCGGCGCGCGATCGTTGAGATAACCGTCGACGGGACTGAGAATCTCGGTGCGTTGCAGATTGAGACGCGCCGTGTCGATGGCGACTTCGGCATCGGCGAGCGCGGCGGTCGCCTGCTCGACGCGCGAATGCGTTTCCTCGACGACTTCACGCGCGACGAGATTGCCGAGCGCGCGATTGCGCGCATCTTCGCGCCGCGCCTGATCGAGCGTCGCGCGGCGTTGCTGCGCGGTAGCCTGCGCATTGCGCAGCGCGAGCGTGTAGCGCGCCTGATCGATCACGAAGAGGACATCGCCCTTTCTGACCTGCTGATTGTCGATTACCTTCACGTCGGTGATGAGGCCGGACACGTCGGGCGCGACCTGGATCACGTCGGCGCGCACGTGACCGTCGCGCGTCCACGGCGCGAACATGTAGTAATCGACGAGCTTCCATAACACGACGCACGCAATCGCGACGACGATGAGCGTAAGCAGAATCTGCCCGAGGGAGAACCAGGTTTTTTTCACGAGATGAGCCGCTGCGAAACGATGACGACAACGCCCAGCACCAGAACATAGATGCCGAGATCGAAAATGGAACGGTGCCACACGAAGCGATAGAAGCCGACGCGCGCGAGCACGGTGCGGATCGCGAGATTCAAGAGATAGGCGATGAACATCAGCACGAGCACCGCAGGCACGAACACGCCGAGAATGTCGATTTCGCCGATCATGTGTGGCGTTCCGATGAAAGAGCAAATTTAAAGATCATGCCGGCTCCTCGCGCGGCGGCGCGCCGTTCGCGATGCCGGGCTGCGTCTGCGTCGCGGGTGGATGCAGCGACAGGCGCATGCCGACGAGCGCGTGCAGCGTGTCCCGCAGCCATTTCTCCGCGACCACGTCTTGCGACTGCGTGATCGCGCGGGATGTGACCTGCGCGCTCGTCGCATCGATGCTGCGAATGAGTTCGACAGGCACCGGCTGACGCGTGCGGCGCGCGATGCAGAGTTCGAAGTAATGACGCAATGCATCGAGCACGGTATCGACCGAGGTCTGCAATTCGATCGGCAGCTTGCGGCGCGTGCGGCGCAGATCGAGCGCATTCAACGCGACGCGGAAATCGCGAAAGCTTTCGATCGATGGGTGACGATGCGAGTCCGTTGCGGCATGACGCGGCAAGAGTTGCATCAGCCTGTCGAGCATGCGTGCATAGAGTTCGCGCTGGTCCTGAATGACTTCCGCTGCCGACGCGCTCAACACGATATCCGCCCAGGCCGAACGCGTGAGCCGCGCGGCAGCGAGTTCCGCGCCGAAGGGCCGCGTCATGCGCGTCCAGATGAACGCGAAGAGCAGGCCCGCGACGCCCGCGAGATTGCTGTTGATGAACACGAAGAAGTCCGCTTCGTAGGCGCTCTGAATGCTGATAAACGTCGCGGTGTTTACGGCCGTGAGCATCGTCACGAGCGTGAAGCGCGGCCGCGGAATGAGCGTGCCGATGATGAGAAAGGGCACGGAGAAGATCAGCACGAGCATCGGGAAGTCGTGCACGTGGGGCAGCACGGCGAACACATAGAGGCCGGCCAACACGACGCTCATGCAGGTCGCGAGAAAGAAGGTGAACACTTGCGGCGCGGGCTCGTCGAGCGCGGCGAAGAAGCAGCACGCGACGGCGGCGAGCGTCACGGCGCCAGCGCCATCGTTCCAGCCCGATTCGATCCAGAGTGCGCACGCGACGATGATCGCGCTGACCGCGACGCCCGTCGAAAAGAGCATCATGCCGCGATCGAAGAAGCGCGCCGTGCCGCCGAGCCGCCAGTGACGGAAGTGCGGACGCCATTCGCTCGTCTCGTTGAGAATCGCCGCACGCAGCGCGCGAATGTCCTGCCATACATCGACGACCTGACCGAGACGCCACAGCGCATTCGACAGCAGTGCGCCGTCGGCGCTCGCCAGCGCTTCGACGGAGGGACGCATCGCCTGGATGCGTTCGCGCAGCGCATCGGGCTCGCGCTCGTCTTCCACATCCTGCTCCGCGCGCGGCATCGGCGAGCCGACCCATGCGGCCACGTCCTTCAACAGTTGTTCAAGACCTCGAGGATGCGCGCCGTGCTTGTCGATCAGTTCGATGAGCGGATCGGCCATCGACGAAATCAGCGGCAGGAAGATTTGCATGCGGCCCTGCAACGCGCGCGCGCGTCGGATGATATCGGGCCGCGTGTGATCGTAAGTCAGCTGGCTCAGCAGGAATTCGAGGCCGTTGACCGTTGCCGCGAGCCGCTGGCGTGCCGCTGAAATCGATGCCCCCGCGATATGTCCCGAGAGCGTCTCGCACGCATAGAACGCGGCATCGCGAAACCATGCGTCCGTTCGTTCGATGAGCGTCGGCGCGAGCCGGCTAGGAAGCACCGCGCTGCCGACGATGCTCGCCACCACGATGCCGAGCAGAATCTCCTCGGTGCGCGTGATCGCGAGATCGAAGACCGTGATCGGGTTGGTGACGGCGGGCAGGGCGATCAACGGCAGCGTATAGCCCGCGAGCAGAAAGACATAGCTGCGCGCGCTGCGGTCGAACATGGAGAGATAGAGCAGCGTGCCCGTCCATAACGCGACGATCACACTGAAGAGAAACGGCGACTCGACGAAAGGCGGCACGATCAGCACCGCGCCCGCCGCGCCGATCATCGTGCCGAGCGCGCGATAGAGCGCCTTCGAGCGCGTCGCGCCGACGAACGGATTCGACACGATATAGACGGTCGCCATCGCCCAGTACGGACGCGGCAGTTCGAGCGCGAGGCCGATGTAAAGCGCGATCATCGCGGCGGCGAAGGTCTTGGCGGAAAAGAGCCACTCGCGCGCGGAAGGAAAGGACATGGCGCTATGCTCCGCGCCTGCCGGCTGGGCGGACGGGCTTTGCGGCGTCGTCGAGCGCTTCCAGCGCGGCGAGCAGTTTTGCATCCGGCGATGCGCTGAACGCATTGAGCACGCGCAGCGTGGTTTCGAGATCCTCGCGGCTCACGCCCTTCAGCAGCCGCGCGCGCAGCGTCACGAGGCGCTCTTCCATGCGCGCGGTGACCGCGCGGCCTTCATCGGTGAGCGTGATGGTTTTCGCGCGCTTGTCTTCCGGGTCTTCGTCGCGTCGCACGAGGCCTGCCGCGCAAAGCTGATCGAGCAGCCGCACGAGCGATGGCCCTTCGATGCCGACATGCTCCGCGAGCGTCACCTGACGCACCGCCTCGCCGAGCCGATTGGCCGTGAGCAGCGGCACCGCGCATGCTTCCGACACGCCGTACGAGGCGAGCACGCCGTGACTCGTGCGGCGCCAGCGTCGCGCGGCAAGCACGAGCGTGCTGCTCACGGAGCGGCGCAGGATGTCGAGATGGGTCATGCGGCCGGATTATAACGAGAACTCTATTCGTTAGCATGCTATCGACTTATGATTTTTTTTCACTTCGCGTTCGGTGAAAGGATGGTCGGGCACGCAAATTGTCGTGCTATCTTTTCCACTCAGTTCTTATGCCCGCGCCGCCATGCCGATCGCCTACCTCCGGGGCCTGACTTCGCCCAGCCGCACCGATTCCGCCAACCGGCGCCTGGGCTGCGCGCTCGCATTCGTCGCGGGTGCGGCGAACGCGGGCGGCTTTCTCGCGGTGGGGCAATACACGTCGCACATGTCGGGGCTCGTGTCTTCGATCGCCGATAACCTCGTGCTCGGCCAGGTGGCGTTCGTGTTTTCAGCGATCGGCGCAGTCGGCGCGTTTCTCTGCGGCGCCGCGACCTCGGCGGTGCTGATCAGCTGGGGACGACAGCGGCGCGCGCACAGCGTGTTCGCCTTGCCGCTTCTGCTCGAAGCCGCGCTCCTGCTCGTTTTCGGCATTCTTGGCGCGAATCTCGAGACGCATCGCGTGTGGGACGTGCCGTTGACCGTCGCGCTGCTGTGTTTCGTGATGGGCCTGCAAAATGCAATGATCACAAAGATCTCGAAGGCCGAGATCCGGACGACGCACGTGACCGGTCTCGTCACCGACATCGGTATAGAAATCGGCAAGAGTCTGTACTGGAACCGCGGCATTGCGCGGCACGATGCCAGCTATGTGCGCGCGAATCACGCGCGCCTCGTGCTGCTGAGCTCGCTCTTCGCGATGTTCATTCTCGGCGGCTTCGCGGGCGCGATCGGCTTCGCGCATCTCGGCTTTGCCACGACCGTGCCGCTCGCCGCGTTGCTCTTGCTGTTCTCGTCAGTGCCGCTTGCGGACGACTGGGCTGCGGGCAGGCGTCGCGCGCGGCGTTGAGGCGCCATGAAATCCATCAAGGCGCTTGCGCGGCCTGCGCGAGGATCCAGTCGAGAAAGAGCCGCATGCCGTGCGACAGCTTTCGCGACTTGAGCCACGTGAGCCAGTAGCCGCCGGTCTTCACTTCGATGTCGAACGGCTGCACGAGCAGCCCGGCCTGCAGCTCGCGCACGAACATGCGCGGCGGCGCGAGCGCGACGCCCGCGCCTTGCACCGCGGCTTCCACCATCAGACGCGACGAATCGAAGACGGGGCCGTTCATCGTCCACGCGTCGAGGCCGGCGGCGTGGAACCAGTCGGTCCAGTCGTCGGCGCGATAGGAGCGCAGCAGCACTTCGTTCGCGAGATCGGACGGCTTGCCGAGGCGGCGCGCGATATCCGGCGCGCATAGCACGGCGAGCGGCGCATCGAGCAGCGGCGTGTTGTACGTCGCCGGCCAGATGCCTGTGCCGAAGCGAATCGCGAAGTCGAGTCCTTCCGACGCCGGATCGACGAGATTGTTATGCGTGAGCAGCCGCAATTCGACGAACGGATGCGTCTCGCGAAACGCCTTCAGCCGCGGCATCAGCCAGCCGACCGCGAATGTGCCGACGACGCCCACCGTCAGCACTTCATGAAAATGGCCGCCTTCGAACTGCTTGAGCACGGCTTCGATGCGGCCGAACGCATCGCTCAGTACGGGCAGGAGCGCGCGGCCTTCGTCGGTGACGTTCAGGCCGCGCGGCAGGCGTCGGAAGAGCGGTGTGCCGAGCCGTTCCTCGAGCGCGCGCACTTGCTGGCTGACGGCCGCCTGCGTCACGTTCAGTTCCTGCGCGGCGCGCGTGAAGCTCAGATGCCGCGCGGATGCTTCGAACGCGCGCAGTGCGTTCAGGGGAAGATGAGGACGCATGGGTCGCATAAGATTTTCTATTGCGTGCGGCAAATTATCCTCGATTGTCGAAGCACGAAAAAGAGCGGATATTTCGCTTCGTTCCAATCATGCAAACCAGAACGAAGGATCAAGACGATGAAGTTTCGTGCGCTGAGTCTCTTGGCGACTGCCATATTTTCTTTTGGCGCGATGTCCGGCGCCGCGCTCGCCGCCGATCGCGACACTGCGAAGATCAGGCAGACGGTCGATCGAACGATCAGGCCGCTGATGGCACTGCATGGCATCGCGGGCATGGCGGTGGGCGTCGTCGTGGATGGCAGGCCGTATGTGTTCGATTACGGTGTCGCGTCGAAAGCGACGAAGCAGCCGGTCACGCACGATACGCTTTTCGAACTCGGCTCGGTCAGCAAGACGTTTACTGCGACACTCGCGTCCTATGCGCAGATCGAAGGCGATCTTTCCCTGAACGATGCGGTGAGCAGGCACCTTCCGTCGCTCGACGGCACGGCGTTCGGCAAGGTAACGCTATTGAATCTCGGCACGCACACGCCGGGCGGTCTGCCGCTGCAAGTGCCCGACGAGGTTCACAACGACGCCCAACTCATGCAGTACTTCAGGACGTGGCGTCCCGCCGGGCCGCCCGGCACGATCCGCACCTATGCGAATCCGGGCATCGGCACGCTCGGGCTGATCGCGGCGAAGAGCATGAACGAAAACTTCGATACGCTGATGCAAACGCGCCTGTTTCCAGCGCTCGGCCTGAAGCACAGCTATATCGACGTGCCCGCGTCGAAGCAGCGCGACTATGCGCAAGGCTATGCGAAGGACGAGACGCCGATCCGCATGAAAGGCGGCGTGCTGTCGTCCGAGGCCTACGGCGTGAGATCGACGGCCGCCGACATGACGCGCTTCTTGCAGATCAACATGAAGATGGTCCGCATCGACCCTGCATTTCAGCGTGCCGTCGATGCGACGCACACGGGCTATTTCCAGGCCGGCCCGATGACGCAGGATCTTATCTGGGAGCAGTATCCGTATCCGGCCGCATTGCAGTCGCTGCTAGACGGGAACGCATCGGCGATGATCCTGAACGCGACGCCCGTCACGCGGATCGATCCGCCGCAAGCCCCGCGCGATGATGTATGGATCAACAAGACCGGCTCGACCAACGGCTTCGGCACATATATCGCGTTCGTGCCGAAGGAGCGTATCGGCATCGTGATGCTGGCGAACCGGAACATACCGAACGAGGATCGCGTGAAGGCCGCGTATGCAATCATCACGTCGCTGGCCGGCGCGCAATAATCGAGCGCATCGCGCGTGCGTCAGGCCCCGCACGCGTGTATCAGGAACTGCTGCACGGCCGTCGACGGCGCGCTCAAGGTCGCGCCCTTGCGCCAGATCATGCCCGCTTCCATATGAGGAATGGCATCGTTCACGGGCCGCGCCTCGATACGTTTGCCTTCGAGGGACCACGGCCGAAACACCATGTCCGACAGCACGGTGACGCCGAAGCCGTGTGCCACCAGTCCGCGCAACGCCTCCATCGAACTCGTGCGAAACGCGATATTCGGTTCGAGGCGCTTCTTGTGCCAATAACGCATCGTCGATTGCTCGCCTTCATCGACGGTGATGAGAATGTAAGGATGCTCGGCGATGTCCTTCAGCGACACCGCCTGCTGCTGCGCGAGCGGATGCATCGGCGCGACCCACAACTGCCTGCGCGAGCGCATCAGCACCTGACTGTCGAAGCGGTCCGGTCGCTGCAGATTCGATAGCAGCACGACGCCGATATCGACATCGCCATTCGCCACCGCTTCTTCGATCTGCGGCCGCTCCATGTCGCGCAGATCGAAATCGATGAACGGATACGTCGCACGGAAGCGCGCGAGCAACTCCGGCAAAAAATACCCGAGCACCGTGTACGACGCCGCGATGCGCGCGACGCCGCGCATGTCGTGCGCACGGAACGGCGGCATGTGCATGGCGTCGCGGGCGGCATCGAGCACGCGGCGCGCGTGATTATGAAAGTCCTGACCATCGGGCGTCAGCGCCACGCCTTGCGGCAGGCGCTCGAAGAGCTTCGTGCCCAACGCGCTCTCGAGCGCGAGCACCGCATTGGTGATCGCCGATTGCGATACATGCTCGTTCGCCGCCGCCATCGAGAACTGGCCGGTTTGTGCGGCGGCCACGAAGTAGCGCAATTGCCGGAGCGTGAGGTCGAAGGCCATCTGATTTTCAGATACCAGAGTTGTTTATTCGTGATTTTACGATGTCGAATCGGCTTCCTATACTCGGCAAAAAACAAAATTCCCGAACCCGGAGACGAGCCCCGATGAATGCACCCGACCGCGCCGCGCTGGAAGCCGCAACCATTTCCCTCGACGACAAATACACGCTGGAGAAAGGCCGCGTCTATATCAGCGGCACACAGGCGCTCGTGCGTCTGCCGATGCTGCAAAAGGCGCGCGATCGCAAGGCCGGGCTGAATACGGCGGGCTTCGTTTCAGGCTATCGCGGCTCGCCGCTCGGCGCGCTCGATCAGTCGCTGTGGAAGGCGAAGCAGCATCTGAAAGACAACGACATCGTGTTCCAGCCGGGCGTGAACGAGGATCTCGCGGCGACCTCGATCTGGGGCACGCAGCAGATCAACCTGTGGCCCGGCGCGACGCGCGACGGCGTGTTCGGCATGTGGTACGGCAAGGGCCCGGGCGTGGACCGCACGGGCGATGTCTTCAAGCACGCGAATTCCGCGGGCACCGACAGGCACGGCGGCGTGCTCGTGCTCGCGGGCGACGATCACGCGGCCAAGTCGTCGTCGGTCGCGCATCAATCGGATCATGCGTTCATTGCGGCGGGCATTCCGGTGCTGTATCCGTCGAACGTGCAGGAATATCTCGACTACGGTCTGCACGGCTGGGCGATGAGCCGTTACTCGGGTCTATGGGTCGCGATGAAATGCGTGACCGATGTGGTCGAATCCACCGCATCGATCGATCTCGATCCGGACCGCGTGGAGATCGTCACGCCGACCGACTACGCAATGCCCGATGGCGGCCTCAACATCCGCTGGCCCGATTCGCCGCTCGCGCAGGAAGCGCGTCTGCTCGACGAGAAGTGGTACGCGGCCCTGGCGTATGTGCGCGCCAATAAGCTCAATCGCGTAGTAATCGATTCAGACAAGCCGCGCTTCGGCATCATCACCGCGGGCAAGGCCTATCTCGACGTGCGTCAGGCGCTCGTCGACCTCGGCCTCGACGATGTAACCTGCGCGCAGATCGGCCTTCGAGTGCTGAAAGTGGGCTGCGTGTGGCCGCTCGATGCGCAGGACGCACGCGCATTCGCAACCGGTCTCGAAGAGATTCTCGTCGTCGAAGAGAAGCGGCAGATCCTGGAATATGCGCTGAAAGAAGAGCTATATAACTGGCGCGAGGATGTGCGTCCCCGCATCTACGGCAAGTTCGATGAGCGCGACAACGAAGGCGGCGAATGGTCCGTGCCGCGCGGCGACTGGCTGTTGCCCGCGCACTACGAGCTATCGCCCGCGCTGATCGCGAAGGCCATCGCGCGGCGTCTTGCGCGCGCCGATCTTCCCGCCGATGTGCGCGCGCGCATGCTCGCGCGCGTCGAGACCATCGAAGCAAAAGAGCGCGAGGCGATCAAGCCGCGCGTCGAGGTCGAACGAAAGCCGTGGTTCTGCTCGGGCTGTCCGCATAACACGTCGACGCGCGTGCCCGAGGGTTCGCGCGCGCTCGCCGGCATCGGCTGCCACTACATGTCGATGTGGATGGATCGCAAGACCGAGACCTTCAGCCAGATGGGCGGCGAGGGCGTCGCATGGATCGGTCAGATGCATTTCTCGGGCGACAAGCATGTGTTCGTCAATCTCGGCGACGGCACGTATTTCCATTCGGGCTTGCTCGCGGTGCGCGCGGCGATCGCTGCGAATGCGAACATCACCTATAAGATTCTTTATAACGACGCGGTCGCGATGACCGGCGGACAGCCCGTCGACGGCGTATTGACGGTGCCGCAGATCGCGCATCAGGTCTTCGCGGAAGGCGCGAAGCGCATCGTCATCGTGACGGACGAGCCGCAGAAATACGATGCGAAAGTCGCATTGCCTGAAGGCGTGAGCGTGCATCATCGTGATGAACTCGATCGCATTCAGCGCGAGTTGCGCGATACGCAAGGCACGACCATTCTGATCTACGACCAGACATGTGCGACGGAAAAGCGCCGTCGCCGCAAGCGCGGCACGTATCCTGACCCCGCACGCCGCGCGTTCATCAACGACGCCGTGTGCGAAGGCTGCGGCGACTGCTCGGTGCAATCGAATTGCCTGTCCGTCGAACCGATGGACACGCCGCTCGGCACCAAGCGCAAGATCAATCAGTCGTCGTGCAACAAGGATTTTTCGTGCGTGAAGGGCTTTTGCCCGAGCTTCGTCACGGCCGAAGGCGCACAGGTTCGCAAGCCGAAAGCGGCCGGGGGCGCGCAGCCCGATTTCGATGCCTTGCCGTTGCCGGCATTGCCCGCATTGTCGAAGCCTTACGGCATTCTCGTGACCGGCGTCGGCGGAACGGGTGTCGTGACGATCGGCGGATTGATCGGCATGGCGGCGCATATCGAGCGCAAGGGCGTCACGGTGCTCGACATGGCCGGTCTCGCGCAGAAGGGTGGCGCGGTGCTGAGCCACGTACAGATCGCACCGGAGCCGCAGGCGCTGCATGCGACGCGCATCGCGACGGGCGAGGCGCGGCTCGTGATCGGTTGCGATGCGATCGTGTCGGCATCGAACGATGTGCTCTCGCGCACGCGGCATGGCATCACGCAGGCCGCCATCAACAGCGGCGCGACGCCGACCGCCGCCTTCGTCACCGATGCGCAATGGACGTTTCCCGCCGCGCAAACGGAGCAGGCGCTATCGGACAGCATCGGCGCGGGCTGCGCATTCGTCGATGCCAACGCGCTCGCGCTGAAGCTGCTCGGCGATACCATTTATTCGAATCCGCTCTTGCTCGGCTTCGCATGGCAGAAGGGCTGGTTGCCGCTCGAACTCGAAAGCCTCAAGCGCGCAATCGAACTGAATGGCGTTGCGGTCGAGAAGAACTGGCTCGCATTCGACTGGGGCCGATACGTCGCGCAACATGGCGCGGGCGATTTGCTCAAAACCGCGCAGCATGCGATCGTCATGAAGATGCCCGAGTCGCTCGACAACGTGATCGCGACGCGTGAGGCTTTGCTGACGGCGTATCAAAGCGAAGCGTATGCGCGCTCGTATCGCACGGTGGTCGAGCGCCTCCGCGAGAAGGAAAAGGCGTTGAACGCGAAGCTGCCGCTCACGCGCGCGGTCGCGGTGAATCTCGCGAAGCTCATGGCCTATAAGGACGAGTACGAAGTCGCGCGTCTTTATGCCGATCCCGCGTATCTCGACAAGTTGCGCGAGCAGTTCGAAGGCGAACCGGGCCGCGATTACAAGCTGATGTTCCATCTCGCGCCGCCGCTGTTCGCAAAGCGTGACGAACACGGTCATCTCGTGAAGCAGACCTTCGGCGCGTGGATGCTGCCCGCATTCCGCGTCCTCGCGAAGATGAAACGCTTGCGCGGCACGTCGCTCGATGTATTCGGCAAGACGGCCGAGCGCCGCACGGAGCGCCGGATGATCGCGGATTATCTCGCGCTCGTCGACGAATTCTGTTCGACGCTCGATGAAGACCGCTTCGACACGGCGCTGCAACTCGCGAAGCTGCCTGATGAAATCCGCGGCTTTGGCCATGTGAAGGAGCGCAACATGGCGGCGGTCGCGAAGAAGCGCGAGCGTTTGATCGAACGATATCGCGCGCGGGTGGAGATGGCTGTGTCAGCGTGATGGATGCGATAGGGTATCTTTACGCTCGAACACACTCGGAGCGAAAGGAGACATCGCATGAAAGGCGTTTATAAGCTCGCCGTCGTGGGCATCGGCAAGATCGCGCGGGATCAGCACTTGCCCGCGATCGCGGCGCAGCCAGGATTCGAACTCGTCGCGTGCGCGAGCCGCAATGCGAGCGTCGATGGCGTGCGCAACTATCCGGATATCGACGCGCTGCTCGCCGCCGAGCCCGCAATCGATGCCGTGTCGCTTTGCGCGCCGCCGCAAGTTCGCTACGCGCAGGCGCTGGCCGCGCTCGAAGCGGGCAAGCACGTGATGCTGGAAAAGCCGCCGGGCGCGAGCGTGAGCGAAGTCGCGGCCCTGGACGAGGTCGCGCGGGCGCATGGCTGCACGCTGTTCGCATCGTGGCACTCGCGCGCGGCGAGCGCCGTAGAACCGTCGCGCGAGTGGCTTGCGAAGAACGCAGGCGCGATTCGTTCTGTCGAAGTGCGCTGGAAGGAAGACGTGCGCCGCTGGCATCCGGGACAGCAATGGATCTGGGAACCGGGCGGGCTCGGCGTGTTCGATCCGGGCATCAACGCGCTGTCGATCGTCACGCGCATCTTGCCGCATGAAGTCGCGTTGCGCGGAGCCACGCTGACCATGCCGAGCGATACGTCCACGCCGATCGCGGCGCAACTCGATTGCATCGCAACGAACGGCGCGCCGGTGCGCGCTGTGTTCGACTGGCGTCACGGGCCGGTCGAGGAATGGGATATCGACGTGGAAACGGACGCGGGCCGTCTGTCGATGCGCGAGGGCGGCAAGCGCTTGTCCATCGCGGGCAAGGACATCGACATCGGACGCGAGCGCGAATATCCCGCGCTATACGAGCACTTTCACGCGCTCATCGAAACGAAGACGAGCGATGTCGACGTGCGCCCGCTGCGTCTCGTGGCCGATGCGTTTCTCAACGGACGGCGCGTTGAAACGGACGCATTCGGGCGTTAGACGGCGCGATAGACGGCGCGATAGGCGGCGCTCCGTATCGCATTGATCGCGCATACATCGCCCTCGGGCGCGGCGCTCACGTTCGCGTGCCGCGCAATGAGCGGAACGCGCCGCGTGCTGCCTGGCGCGAGGTGGAACCAGTCGATGCGCGCGAAGTAGTTCGGATCGACCACGTGCACCCAGCGCGCAAGCTGCGCCGTTTCGACGACGAGACAAAAGCCCTCGTCGTCTTTTTCGACAGTCGCATTCAAGCCGATATCGCGGCGCTCGCCAATCGACGGATCGGGGAAATGGAACGCTTCCGACATCACATCGCCCGTATCGGCATCACGCAAGACGACATGCGTTGCGTCGTGTGCACGCGGGCCGAAGCGGTATGCATATGTGATGTCGAAGAACGCACCGATCAGCGCATTCGACGACACGCGCTGCACGCTGCGCGCCTGCAACACGACATCGCATGAACCGCCCGCGACCTTGACCGCGCCTTCACGCAGGCAAGTCAGTTCGACGCGCGCACGAATCTCGCGCGCGGTCTCGTTGACGAGATGCACGTCGAGGCCGTCGAGTCCTTCATCGATAATCAGCGCCTGCACCGGTCGCAGCACGCGCGCGAGTCCGTGCAACGCACTCTTCGGCGCACCGAGCACGTCGATGACGCCCCAGCCCGCACCCGGGCGCACGTCGAGCAGATTCCATACGATGCCGCCCGCACAGGTCGATCCTTCGCGACGCCACTCCGAGAACACCGCACCGATCACATCGGCGACGACGGCGCGCGATAGCTCCAGATAGCGCTCGGGGTTTTCATAGCGCAAACGCGGCACGTCCATGCGATAAAGCGTTTGCATATAGTACTCGCGCACGTCGTCGAAGTCCCATGCCGAGCCGGGGTCGCGCGGCACGCCTGTTTTCCAGCGCGGCTCATGGGCGCGCGGGTTCGGCATGGCGCGCAGCGCGACATCGTCGGGCACGTTGGCGAACGCGAGGCATTCCGACGCGAAACGCACCTGCGAGCGGCGCACGTCATCGAAAGAACGCTGATACGCGGGCACGCCGTAGTAATGCGTGATGCCGCCGTGCGTGCCGAACGGCATCGACACGGTATCGCCGGGCGCAGCGCTCGGCGAGTTCACGACATACGCAACATCGGGCCGTTGCATCGCAACTGCATTCGGCAAGAGCTCATTGAAGAGGCGTTGCTGATACGCCTCGAACGGAAGGCCGAGCATCGCCGCCTGCTGATGCACTTCGCTTCCCCCGCACAACACCGCGAGCGAAGCGAAGCGGCGCGTGCGGGTCAAGAACTGTTCGGCTTCGCGTTGCACGCTGGCGCGAAAGGCTTCGTCGTCGGGATAGTCGAAGTTCGCGAACGCGAAGTCCTGCCACACGAGCACGCCGTGCTTGTCGGCGAGTTCGTAGAACGTGTCGGATTCGTAGAGCGTGATGCCGCTCACGCGAACGATGTTGAGTCCCGCGTCGCGCATCAACCCGAAGATGTGATCCAGCTTCTCGCGCGACGCATCGAGCGCGACGATATCCGCCGATGTCCAGCACGCACCGCGCGCGAACACGGGCACGCCGTTCACGACGAGCTGAAAGCCCTTGTCGTCCACGCCGCGATCGACTTCGATGGTGCGAAAGCCGACTTCGCCGAGCTCGATTTCGCCGAGCTTCACGGCATAGCGCGCCGGCTCGCCGTGCGTATGCGGATACCACAAGCGCACGTCCGGCACGCGCACGCGGCCCGTGACCGTGTACGGGTCCTGCCATTGCATCATGGCTTGCGCTTCGCCGCATTCGATATGAACCGGTGCTTGTTCCTGCGCATGAAAGTAGCGCACCGTGACATCGAGAATGCCAGTGCTTTCATCGACACGCGTGCGCATGTCCACGTTGTCTATGCACGCACGCGACTCGCCGATCAGTTCGATCGCCCGCCACGGTCCCGCCGGTTGAATGGCCGGGCACCAGCCGGACATATGCCCGAAGAGCGTCGTGCGCACATTGCGCAACGTGGCGGGTTGCGCGAGCTTCGGACGCCAGCGCGCGCGTCCTCGTTTTGCGGCCAGCGCGGGCGCGATCGAGCGAAAGCACAGATGAAGCGTGTGCTCGCCATCGAGATCGACATCGAGATCATGCGCGACGAACATCGAATCCGATTCGAGCAGCTTGCGACCATCGAGCCATATCTCGGCGAAGGTCGCAAGCCCGTTGAAGCGCAGGCGCCGCTTGCCGTGCCCGCGCAAGGTCACGCGATACCAGTGATCCGAATACGCGAACGGCTGCGCAAGCGCTTCATCGCTGGCGCCGCTCGCGCGCAGGGCGGACGCGATCGTGCCAGGTACGGGCGCTTCGATCCACTGCGTGGTGAGCGCATCGAGCGATGCGGGCGTCGCGCACGCACCCGCAGGCGTGCTCACGCATTGCCAGCCTTCGGAGAGACGCCGCGGCGCGTGCGCGGACAGGACGTGCATGTGCCTACCTCGTTGACGGGATTCGGAGAACGACGCCAAAGCCGCGCGATGTGCGCGGCTTTGGCGTTCAGAGAAAGCGCGCGGCGAGCGGCTCGATGACCTTGTCGTACGAAGCCTGCATCGAATCGAGGCAATCTTCGCAAGGGTCGATGCGCGAGCGCATGCGGGCGCGCGCGAGACGGAACTGCATGACCATCGCTTCGCTGGCAATCGCCTGCGCGCTCGTCTGGATGTCGCACGACACTTTCACGCCGTGCCGGTTCAGCCAGCCGAGATACTTCGACAGCAACTCGAAGTTCGAGCCGAGCTGACGCATCACGTTGAACGTGTAGAGGTGATAGTACGCGGGATCACGTTCGAGCAACGCGCGCAAGTGCTCGGGGAATGCGGCACGCCATTGCGCGACCGGATTCGTCGCGGGACGATCCGCGAGCCGCAAGGCGAGCAGCTCGACCGAGCGTTGCACCATCGCATCGCCTTCGAGCGGCGCACGCGCGCGCTTCACGAACTCGACGTACGGAAAGAGCGCGTGCACATCGCTTGCGAGGCCGGGCATGAGCCGGAACACGCCATCGTAGTCCTCGCCCGACAACGCGAAATAACCCGCGTTATGGAAGTACGTGATGCGCTTCGCGTCGGTGTCGATTGCATCGATGGCGATAGTCGTCTTCGTATGCGTCTGCCGATACGCGGTCGCGCGCGTATCGGGCAGATAGTACGAGTCCATCTCCACCACGACCATGTGCCCGCGCCGCGTCTGCTCGCGCACGTGCGCTTCCAGCGTGTCGTAGATCGCGAGCTCCTGGGCCTGCAGGCCGTAGAGCCGCGAGATATCGTCGAGCGAGAACTTCGGGAACGTGAACTGATCGCCCTCGAACGCCTGCGTCACCGTGAAGCTGAGCGCCGCATGCGGATCGCAGCCGTAGTGATGCAGCAGCTCGATCCACAAGTCGACATAACAGTTCGTCTCCAGCCATACGCGCTCTTCACGATGCAGCGCGTGTTGACGGTACTCGCCGTTCGCGGACGTGGACGTGTCGATCACGGCTTCTGCCGGCGAGCGTGCGTTCATGTCTGGCTTCCCAGATTCGCGAGGCCTTCTTCGATGAGCGGCCCCTTGTCGCCCCACAGCAGTTGACGCACTTTCTCGGGCCACGCCTTGACATCGAGTCCGTGGTGACGGAAGAGCGCGAGCGTCGTGCGCTCCATGCCGAAACCGACGCATGCGGTATGCGCGACCTGATCGTCCGCCTGGCTGATGTGCCAGAGCTCGCCGAAATGGTCCTGGTGATAGTTGAACGACAGGCACGCGGTCGGGCGGTCGGGTGTCGCGACGGGCACGAGCAATTCGAACTTCAGTTGCTGCGCGCGCTGGCTATCCGCGACGATCATGCCGCCGCGCCCGAAGAACGGGTCGTTGGCGAGGTCGATTTCGAACGGCAGTGCGAGCAGATTCACGAGCAGCGAACCGCGCTCGATCCACTTCTGACGGAATGCCATCACCTGTTCGGGGCTGCCGACGCGAATGTACTCGCGCATGCGGAACATCTGCATGCGGCCGGGATCGATGGACGGCTCGTGACGGAAGCAGTACGAGAACGCATCGAAGGTCGCGCCGTCTTCAGCGAGCTTGCCGCGCTTCGCGACGAGCGGATAGATCGGATAGCATGCGGCCGGCGTGAGCACGAGGCGCGTGGGCTTCTGCTGATCCATCCATTCATCGGAGCGTTCTTCTTCCTCGCCGATATGCACGATCTTGTCGAGCGCTTCGAGCAGGCGATGATGCCCGCGGTCGTTGCCCTGGAACGAGTGAATCGTGCCCGCGAGATTCGGGAAGCTCTTCAGATACTCGCTGTCCTCGAAATCGCGGCGGCGCATCGCGGGCGGAAAACGCAGCACTTCCGCGTGCTGATCCGCGCCGAGCATCGTGATCGCCTGATTGAGGCGCTCGACGACGTCCTCGAATACTTCGCTGCGGCCGTAAAGACCATCTTCGCCCGTATCGAGCAGAATGCCCGCTTCGATCAGGCGATCGCGCAAGGTCAAGTCCGATTTGTCGTACGGTGCCTGAGTCTCTTGTGATTGTGCTTGTGCTTCGGCCTGCATCATGGCGGCCTGTTCCGTCGGCATGTTCATATCGTCAAAGGGTCCCCGTTGCGGCGCGCTGCGCAAGCAGCAGATTCGCCGTGTTCAATTCGATGCGATCGTTGCTGATCATGAGCGGCGCCGAATGCAGATCGCGCAGATGGCGCCCCACGCTGAACGGCGTGTCGTTCTTGTAGCCCGCCATGCCGCAGATCATCAGTGTTTCCTGCACGACATGCACAGCCGATTGCGAAATCGCCAGCTTGAGCATGTTCAGGTCCGCATTGATGCCGATCGACGCCGTGAGCGGCGCGTCGTCGTCATTGCTCTGGCTCGCCTTGCGCGCGGTGCGATCGGCCTGAGCCGCTTCGACATTGGCGAGCGATTCGCGCAGACGCGCCTGCATCATCTTGATGAGCGTGAGCACTTGTGAAAGCCGCGCGGCCGAAGGCGGCAATGCGGGCTTGCCGCGAGCCTGATTGCGGAAGAACTGATGTGCGCGATTCGCCGCGTCGCTTGCGATGCCGCACCATACCGACGACCACAAGGTGTGCGATACGGGCAGCATGCTTTCGTCGGCGATTCGCGAGAACGGCGCAGGCAGGATCTGTTCCGCGAAGCCGCTCGCGACGAGACGATGTCCTTCGCTGCAGGTTCCGCGCATGCCGAGCGTGTCCCACGTGCCGCGCTGCTCGAGCGTGAACGTATCGCGCGGCGCCACGATCAGCACCTGGTCGGAGGGCGGCGCATCGGGATGGCGGCGGGCCGTCACCAGAATGCAATCGGCATACTTGCCGTAAGAGATCGTCGGTGCGAGCTTCTCGATGCGAAACGCATTGTCGACGAGATCGACCGCGCATGCGCTCGTACGCATGTTGCCGCCGATGTTCTCTTCCGAGGTCGCCGATGCGAGCAGCAACTGCTCGTTGACCATGCGCGCAAGGAAGTCGCGCTGCCAGGGCACGTTTGCGCCATGATCGACGATGCATACGACCTGACTCTGATGCATCGCGTAGATCATCGCGGAGGATGCGCAGCCTTGCGCCAGGGCCTCGCACAAGCGCGCGACGCCGGTGAGCGACAGGCCGTCGCCGCCATGCATCGTCGGGATCATCGCGGAGAAGAGGCGCTCCTCGCGCATCGCCGCGACCGCTTCGGCGGGAAAGCGCGCTTCGCGATCGACCGCATCGGCGTGCTTTGCCGCGACGGCGGCCACCCGCTTCGCGGCCTCGATCAACTCGCTTTCGCAGCGCGCTGTCGCACTCTGCGCGAGCTCGGCCATTTCAAGCTCTTGAGCGGGCGCGTTCATGCTGCCGCCTGCGAACGGCGCAGTTCGTTGACGGCCGATGCGAGCGAATCGACGCTCGAAAAGAGCCGGCGCGTGAGCATGTGATCGGGAATCTCGATGCCGAATTCGTCTTCGATCGCAAGCATCACGTGAACCGTGGCGAGCGAGGAGAGACCGGCGGCGTAGAGATCGTCGCCGTCGGCAAGCGTGTCGATGGGCACGTCGAGACGAGCGGACTCGGCGAGGATGCGGCGCAATTCAGTTTTCATTGTCTGTGTTTTCCCTTGTACCCGGCCAGCGGTGCAGTAATACCGGATCGCGACGATGAGTTGTTATCGGGTGTCGCTAGCTCCGGGGCGAATCGGCAGCGGTGTTGTGTTGTCTCGTGAAGACCATTCCACGAGCGTCCTCGCACGCGCTGTCTTCTTGTGAATTTTGTTTGATCGTATTTAACGAATTTGCGGGCCAGTGCGTCCGTGCGATGCCGCACGGTCGGCCTCGATGACAGATCGTTGTTATGTGCGATATCGAGCATGTCTCGATCCGTTGCGATCATTCAAACTGACGCCATTGCTGCGAGGGGGTAGGTAACTCCTGCACCTGTTTCCATAAGTCCTTGTAAAAAGTATCCGCACTCGAAAGGCTTTTGAAAAACAACCATCGGGGTAAGCTAATTGATACTGGTCTCTTTGCTATTGATATTCATTGCGCTGTTCGTCGTTTGGAAGAAACGGCGCGGCACGATCCTGCTCGCGGCGGGCGCGGCCTTCTGGTTGCTCGGCAGTTGTCTGCCCGGGCCGCTCGTGCGTCTTGCGAACGACACGTATGCCTCGATGAAGGACCCGAGCTTCGGCTCACGCATGGCGATCGTCGTGCTCGGTGGCGGGACGTCGTACGATCGCCATGGACGTCTGGTGCCCAAGGGCGATGCGATGACGCGCATCGATCTCGCGGCTTCGCTCTACAAGCGCTGCATCGAGATGGAAAAGGCGTGCTTCGTGATCGTGAGCGGAGGCAATCCGCAGCATCACGAGCAAAGCGAAGCGCAGTTGTACGGCAGCCTGCTTCTCGACGCTGGCGTAGCGCGCAAGGATCTGATCCTCGAAGACGAGAGCCTCGACACATACGAGAACGCGCGCAACACCGAAAAAATATTGCGTTCGCGGCAATACGACACGTCGGTGCTGATCACGTCGTCGCTGCATATGCGTCGTGCAATGCTCGCGTTCGATGCGTTCGAACTGCATCCGCAGCCCGCGGTTGCCTACATCCGTCCTTCGTTGACATGGTGGCTGCCACATCGCCGAGGATGGTTCGATTCGAACAGCGCATTGCATGAGCTGGTCGGCATCGCACGTTTTTATGTGTGGCGATGGCTCGGCCTGTATTGAGACCGGCGGCGCTTGCGCGGCGAATATACTTTCGTTATTCGCCGCAGGGAGACCATCCAGTGAATCAACTGATCCGGGCCATCGCGTTCGCCGCGGACAAACATCGCAATCAGCGCCGCAAGGACGCGGAGGCGTCGCCGTATATCAATCATCCGATCGCGCTTGCGAACGTGCTCGCCAACGAAGGCGGCATAGACGACGAGCGCGTGCTGCTTGCGGCCGTTTTGCACGACACGATCGAGGATACGGCCACGTCGCACGACGAGCTCGTGCGATGGTTCGGCGCGGGAGTCGCGGACATCGTCGCTGAAGTGACGGACGACAAGTCCTTGCCGAAGGCCGAAAGAAAGCGCCTGCAGATCGAACACGCGGCGCATATCAGTCATGGCGCGCAACTCGTGAAGCTCGCGGACAAGATCTGCAATTTGCGCGACATTATCGCCATGCCGCCGTCGAACTGGGGCGAGGAAAGAAAGCGGGAATACTTCGAGTGGGCAAGGCGCGTCGTCGATGGTTTGCGCGGGGCGCACGCCGGACTCGAAGCCGCGTTCGACGAGGCGTATCGCAAAGGCGTGCCTTCAGGGCGTGCGCTGTCCTGAGCCCAGCGCCTCCGCCAGATAAGGCGCCGTGCGGCTCGCGGCATGCTTCGCGATGCGTTGCGGCGTGCCTGTCACGACGACGCGGCCGCCATCTTCGCCTGCGCCGGGACCGATATCGATGACCCAGTCGGAGAGCGCGGCAACGCGCATGTCGTGCTCCACGACGACGACCGTGTTGCCCGCATCGACGAGTCCTTGCAGTTGCGCCATCAGCCGGTCGACATCGGTGGGGTGCAGGCCTGTCGTCGGTTCATCGAGGATATAGAGCGTGTCGCCGCGATGCGCGCGCTGCAATTCGGTCGCGAGCTTGATGCGCTGCGCTTCGCCGCCCGAAAGCTCCGTCGCGGGTTGCCCGAGCCGCAGATAACCGAGGCCGATGTCGCGCAGCACGGCGAGTGCGCGCATTACGTTCGGTTCATCGGCGAAGAACTCGCATGCGGTATCGACAGTCATGCCGAGCACGTCCGCGATGTTCTTGTCGCGCCAAGTGATCTCCAGCGTCTGCGGGTTGTAACGCGAGCCGTGGCACGTGGCGCAAGAGGTGTAGACGCTCGGCAAAAATAGCAGTTCGACGCTGACGAAGCCTTCGCCTTCGCATGTCGGGCAGCGTCCCTGCGCGACGTTGAACGAGAAGCGCCCCGCGCCATAGCGGCGCTTGCGCGCGGCGGGCGTATCCGCGAACAGCTTGCGCACGTAGTCGAAGAGGCCCGTGTAAGTCGCGAGGTTCGAGCGCGGCGTGCGGCCGATCGGTTTCTGATCGACGCGCACGAGGCGGCGGATCGTCTCCATACCTTCGGCGATGCGTCCGCCAGCCGATGCGTCTGCTGGCGCGAAGAGCGGATCCTGTTCGTCTTCGTCCGCGTCGTCGAGTGCGCGTCCGAGCCGCTGAGCGATGAGCTCCGGCAGCGCCTGACTCACGAGGCTCGACTTGCCGGAACCTGAAATACCGGTGACGGTCGTGAAGGCGCCGAGCGGGAACGCGGCGTCGATGCCATGCAGGTTATTGCGCGTGACGCCCTCGAGCCGCAGCCATCCGCGCGGCTCGCGCGCAATGCGTTCGATGGTCTGTTCCGGCGCGAAGAGATGCTTGCGCGTCTGCGATGCCTCGATCGATGCAAGGCCTTCCGGCGGTCCGCTATAGAGCACATGTCCGCCTTGTTCGCCCGCAGCCGGACCGACATCGACGAGCCAGTCCGCGCGCCGCATCGTATTCAGATCGTGCTCGATGACGAAGAGCGAATTGCCCGCGGCCTTGAGACGCTGCAACGCGGCGAAGAGCGCTTCGTTGTCGGCGGGATGCAGGCCCGCGGACGGCTCGTCGAGCACGTACACGACGCCGAAGAGTTGCGATGCGAGTTGTGTCGCGAGCCGCAGGCGTTGCAGCTCGCCGGAGGAAAGCGTCGGCGTCGCGCGATCGAGCGACAGGTAGCCCAGCCCGAGATCGATCAGCGTGGCGAGCCGCTCCAGCAAGTCGGCCGCGATGCGTTCGGCGGCGGCGCGCTTCTCGTCGGAGAGATTGGCCGTGCGGCGCACGTCGGTCGCGGCCTTGTGTGCCGACCCGCCGGCGGCCACGCGCTTGGCCGTTGCCGCGATGCGGTCTTTTTTTGCGAGCGCGAGACCCGGCGCTTCGTCGTGAGAAGGCCACTCTCCGCGTGCGATGGGCGCAAGCAGATCGGCGAGACGGCTCATTGGAAGACGCGCGAACTCGGCGATGTCGAGCCCCGCGAACGTCACGGACAGCGCTTCCTTCTTGAGCCGCTTCCCGTGGCATGCGTGGCAATCGCTGCCGATCATGAAGCGCGACACGCGCTTTTTCATGAGCGCGCTTTGCGTATGCGCGAAGGTATGCAGCACGTAGCGGCGCGCGCCGGTGAAGGTGCCCTGATAGCTCGGCTCGGCGCCGCGCTTCAATGCGGCTTGCGTTTCTTTCGGCGTGAGGCCGGCATACACCGGGACGGTCGGCTGCTCTTCTGTGAAGAGAATCCAGTCGCGGTCGCTCTTCGGCAAGTCGCGCCACGGTGTATCGACGTCGTAGCCGAGCGTGACGAGAATGTCCCGCAGATTCTGGCCGTGCCACGCGGGCGGCCAGGCTGCGACGGCGCGCTCGCGGATCGTGAGCGAGTCGTCGGGCACCATCGACTTTTCCGTGACTTCGTAGACGCGCCCAAGGCCGTGACAAACGGGGCACGCGCCCTGGACCGTGTTCGGCGAGAAGTCTTCCGCGTAGAGCATCGGCTGTTTGGGCGGATAGCTGCCGGTGCGCGAATACAGCATTCGCACGAGGCTCGACAGCGTCGTCACACTTCCCACCGATGATCGGGCGTTCGGTGCCCCGCGCTGCTGCTGCAGCGCGACCGCGGGCGGCAAGCCTTCGATCGAGTCCACCTGCGGCACGCCAACCTGTTCGATGAGCCGCCGCGCATACGGCGCCACCGATTCGAAATAGCGCCGCTGCGCCTCGGCGTAAAGCGTGCCGAAAGCCAGGGACGATTTGCCGGAACCGGACACGCCGGTGAAGACGACGAGCGCATCGCGCGGCACGTCCACATCGACGTTTTTCAGGTTGTGCTCGCGTGCGCCACGAACGCGCACGAAACCTGCTCTCGATGCAGTCGCGGCATCGTCGCGATCGGCCGACTTGCGGGTGGATTTGCGGACATCCATGAATAGGTACGGTTTCCTGCTGAACGCGACGACGGAATTAATAGAGCGAGCACGCAGCATGCCAGATACCAAACGGCATTTTGCGTAACGCATCTTGCATGCGAAGTGCACGCCGACCGGCAAACAACCTGATCGAAGAGGAAGAAATGAGAAAAGCTGGATTGAGGTTTCTGGTCGCGCTGCTGGCGGGCGCGACGATGGGCGTGACGGGCGCCGCAATGGCGCAGTCCGGCGGTGGTAACGGCAATGGCGGCTCGGGCGGCGGCAACGCACATGGCGCGGCAACGGCCGGGCCGACCGTCGGCGGTGACAACACGTCCACACCCGGCAGCGCGCACCAGGGCGGCTCTCACTTCAAGCACAAGAAGAAGGCGAAGCCCGCGACGACGACGCAGTAATGCGACGATGTGAGCCGCGGACGGTGCGGGTCAGGCCGCGGCGCCTTCCACGTCGATGTCGTCGGTGCCGAGGCGAGAGAAGATGTCGCACACCGCGCGCATCTCCGCTTCGTCGCGAATGCTCACGATTACGCGCGTGACGCCGCACGCCAGGTCCGCATCGCCGCCGTCAGCGCCGAACGAAGGGAGGATGTCGTCGTTCGAAGCGTCCAGCCCGTACGGGTAGTCGTGCGTATCGACCACACCCAGATGTTCGCCGTGGCCCGCGTATTCGGCCGCGATCCATTGCGTCTGCGCGTTGTTGCTCTGTATCTGCGATGTGTGGAAATCGGCGAAGCCGCTCATGCTCGCCACGCGGACGCGATCGGCCGCGATGCCCTCCGCGCGCAAATCTTCAAGCGCTTCATCCAGCTTACGGGAGCCATGGAACGCTCCGATTACTTCACGCATCATTTGCTCGTCTCCTTGCCTGCCAAACTCGATGCCGCGCCTCAGTATCGCTGCGAAATTCGCGGATGTGAATAAGGGCGGGCACCGGCTTTTCGCCTGATCGATGAGCGAGACGCGCGAGAGGCGCAAAGCGCGTGGCGTATCGCATAGACACGCGCGGCGACGAGCCGGTGAACCGCTGTGATCGGGCTCGCGACTGCGCAAGATGATGGCGAATCCAACGGATGCGGCAATCGATTCGCGAGCCTTCTTTTATGAACGACGCCGCCCGGCGTGCGTTTGCTGCCACCGGGCTGGCACGATTGCACTTCATGCGGTACTTGAACTTTACGCCGCAACAATCGGTTTATCAACGCTTTGTTTTGTCCCTAATCGCATGATTTTGATGGGGTTTTCCATCATGGCGATTAGCGGCTGCCGGCACGCGCCGTTCGACATGGCACTGGGCGCTATTAAAGCGAGTATTGCGTCTAAATGTGCACGAGGCGAAGGCGGACAGTACCGACTGCAGTCAATAGTCATCGTACAAGCTATGGTGCGCCCTATAATGGCCAATCGAGCATACAAAGATCGGTCTTTCAATGTCCCAAGCCCTCGCGTCCGGCGCGCTTCGCCGCTCCCGCAATCTCACCGAGGAAGTCGTCGCCGAGTTGTCAGAGCGGATTCGCAGCGGCGCGCTCCGACCTGGCGACAAGCTGCCGACGGAATCGGAGATCATGGCGCAGCTCGGCGTGAGCCGCACGGTGGTTCGCGAGTCCATCTCGCGGCTGCAGGCGGCGCGCCTCGTGCAGACGCGGCATGGCATCGGCACATTCGTACTCGAAGCGGGCGATCAGGACCGTTTTCAGATCGAGGCCGCGGGCGACCTCACGGTGCGCGACGTGATGGCGATTCTCGAGCTCCGCATCAGTCTCGAAGCGGAGGCGGCCGGTCTCGCCGCCGTGCGCCGCACCGATGAAAACCTCGCGCATATGCGTCGCGCGCTCGACGAATTCGAACGGCTCATCGAAGCCGGCGAGGGCAACGCGGTCGCCGCCGACGTCGCATTTCATCTCGAACTCGCGAAAGCTACGGGTAACCGCTACTTTCACAGCATCCTGAGCCAGCTCGGCAACACCATCATCCCGCGCACGCGTGTCAATTCAGCCGCGCTCGCACACAACGATCCCGCCGGCTATCTGGATCGCGTGAATCGCGAGCACGAAGATATCTACGATGCGATCGAGCGACGCGATCCCGAGGCAGCGCGCGCGGCCATGCGCATGCATCTTTCGAACAGCCGCGAAAGGCTGCGGCGGGCGCAGGAAGCGTCGTCTAAGGCGCAGGACGGGGCTTGATTGCGGTCGTTGGTTCTCAGGCGGGGACTTCACTTGCAAAATCCCATCCGCCAACGTCATCAATCGGTATAAGTTGCGTGCTCCGCTCAAAGCAACTGACGAACAGATTCAGCGCATGAGGCAGCGACCGCAGTACGCGGTCGTTGACCAAACAGGTGATGGCGCGTACCCGAATTTGCCTCTGTCGAAAGGCTGTCCATAGCAACATCCTCCCCCGAAAGACCGACAAACGTTTGCGCCTCGCAACGCATTTCTTATGGCTTCCTTAAGTGCCCGAAGCGCAAACGGATAAGTGTCATTTCCCGCAAAGTCACGCTAAGATCAGGGATCCCAAGCTGACAGAACTGCCAGGTACGCGTCAACCAGGTGCCTGCCTCATCCGTTAGCTCATCAGGTCATCAGGTCGCCATGTCGAGCCATGCCAATCGACCTTGAGGCGGGGCATCGATTGGTCATGTAGAGCGCTGTCAGCGCCGCGCTTACATCTGGCTTGCAAGCCATGCATCTCTTTACGACAAGCCTCGTTCGAGGCTTGTTTAAATTCCCTTGCTTTTTCTTTACGAATTACCGAAAGCAGAAAGCTATTCCAATTATTACCAAATATTCCGGCTTGGCAGCCGAGGGTTGTGGAGACCAGCATTTGAAGATCTTACATAGCGAGTCCTCAAAGGGATGGGGCGGTCAGGAGATTCGCACTTTGAAGGAAATGGTCGCGTTACGGGAAAGCGGTCATACCGTCGAACTGATTTGCCCGGGCGATGCGCGTCTCGGGCAGCACTGCGCTGAACTCGGGTTCGCGGTTCATCACGCACGCATGCGCAGCGGCGGCGACATGCAATCGATGCTGCGTATCAAGGCGCTCTTGCGCCGCCGCGCATTCGACGTGCTCAACACGCATAGCGGTCACGACAGTCTCGTCGCCGGCACGGCCGGGAGGCTGGCAGGCACGCCGCTCATCGTGCGCACGCGGCATCTCGCACTGCCCATATCCTCGCTCGCGACTTATAACTGGATCCCGCATCGTGTCATCGCGGTGAGCCATTACGTGCGCCGCTATCTGATTTCAGCGGGTGTGGCGGAGAAGCGCGTCCAGACGATCTACGACGGCATCGTGAAGCCGCAGGCCGTCGCACATTCGACCTTGCGTGAGGAGCTCGGTCTCGCACCGGACGCGTTTGTCGCATGCATGGTGGCGATCATGCGCGACAAGAAAGGACATGAAGACCTGATCGCCGCGGTACGCCCGCTGATCGACACGCGTCCGAACCTGCATGTCGTAATGGCGGGCGATGGTCCACTCTTCGACAGCATCAAGAGCATCGTCGATAGCCTCGGTCTCGCAAATCGTATTCACCTGCTGGGCTTTCGCACGGACATACCGAACATCTTTCGCGGTTCCGATCTCTTCGTGCTGCCCACGCATCAGGAAGCGCTCGGCCAGGCTTTCATCGAGGCGATGGCGGCGGGCTTGCCCGTCATCGGCACACATGTAGACGGCGTGCCCGAACTCATCGAAGACAACGTGAATGGACTGCTGGTGCCGCCGCATGATCCGGTTGCATTGCGCGGTGCGATCGCACGCATGATCGACGATCCCGCCTTACGCCAGCGCCTCAGGGACGAGGGTGCGCGCATCACCGAACACGGCTTCACGGTGGGCCACATGGCGGACGAAACAGCGCACTTCTATCGACGCGCATTGCACGAGCGAGGCCATCGCAGATGAGCGCAAAGCAGGCACGGGCGGTTCCCGTGCTGATGTACCACCACGTCAGCACGTCGCCCGGCATGATCACCGTGGCGCCCGAAAACTTCGCCGCGCAAATGGACTACCTTGCGAGCGCGGGTTATCGCACAATCGGCTCGGCGCAACTCGCCGCTTTCCTGAATGGCGACGACGTGCCTGCGAAATCCATTGTCATCACCTTCGACGATGGCTATCTCGACAACTGGGTGCATGCGCATCCGGTATTGAAACGCCACGGCTTCACAGCACTATGCTTTCTCGTGAGCAGTTGGCCCGGCGAAGGCGGCGTGCGTCCGAATGCATCGAATGCTGCCGCGGCCTTGCCGCGCTTGCTCGATCATCACGCAGGTGAACGCGCAATCGAGAGCGGAAACATCGACGATGTGATTTTGCGCTGGTCCGAAATCGAAGCGATGCTAGGAGCGGGCACGTTCGAGTTTCATAGCCACACGCATACGCATGTGCGCTGGGATCGGGTTACGACATCGCCCGACGAGAAACGCGAGCGCCTTCAAAACGATCTGAGCGCTGCACGTGCCGCGTTGCGCGCGCGTCTCGGCGAAGTGTCGGATCATCTCTGCTGGCCGCAGGGCTATTACGATGACGACTACCGCGAAGTGGCGCTGAGCGCGGGCTTCAGGCACTTCTATACGTGCCACACCGGAACGAATGTCGGAGCAAACCCGCTGGATCGCAACGCATTCAGCGATGCGGAACGTACGATCAAACGGCTGGAAGTGCGCGACCGTCCCGCCTCGTGGCTCGCGTCGCGCTTGTGGGTGCATACGCGGCCCGCGATCAGCCGCGCCTATCTGAAGATCAAGCGCTGATTCAAGTTCGGTGCGCGCGCACGAAAGCGGCGATCGCATCGTTCACTTCATCGGTCGCATCGCGATGTGGCGAATGCCGGCATTGCGTCAGCTTGACGAGTTGCGCGTGATCGACAGCCGCCTTGATCTTGTCGAGCTGCAGCATCGATGCATATTCGTCGTCATAGCCTTGAATGGCGAGCAAGGGCCGCCTGATCGACGATATCTCTTCAGTGATGTCCCAATGCAGAAACGCCGGATTCAGCCACGCATCGTTCCAGCCGTAAAAGGCTGAATCCACATCTTCGTGATAAGCCTGCAGCTTGTCTCTGAACGACGTCGTTTCATAGGTTATGCGCGCCTTTTCGATGCCATCAGCCGTCATTGGTTCCACGAACACATGCGGCGCCATGACGGCAAGGCCGGCAAGGGCTTCGGGAAACGCGCCCGCATAAAGCAGGGCGATCGTGGCGCCGTCGCTATGCCCGATCAGCCACATGCGCGAGCGTTCTTCAGCGCCAATGCCGAGTGCATCGAGCAATGCAGGCAGTACCTCGTGCGCCTGCAGATGAAGAAACTCGACCGGCCATCGCTCGCCGGGCTGGCGTGGCGTCGAGCGCCCATAACCTGGCCTCGAATAAACGAGGCCCCGGCAATTCAGACGATCGCAAAGCATCTGCGGCCAGCCCTTCCATAACGAGACGGAGCCCAGGCCTTCGTGCAGGAACAACGCGATGGGCGTATCCGCGCGTTCTGGGTTCAACCACTGATATTCGATGCGCACCGGATGAGCGCCGCCGTTCAATTCGATGAAACGCGTCGTGTCGATGCTTGCTGCTGGGTCGGTCATGTGTTTGCGATAGCTGAACCTGGAGGGCTCAAGGTTATCAGACAACCGCGCCGCTCCATGGCGCAGATAACCCAACCGCCGCATGCATCATTTGCGTGCATAACGTCATATTTTTTTCTCTGGACGCCGCTGAACTTTTTCTGCGAAAGTAATTCGTAAGGAACTCGCTGCACTGCAATGCAGATGTGGCCCCTTTTTGATTCTTTTGCGTCGGCATCGTTAGACGCGCTTGTTCTGGAGAGAAATGCATGAATCGACCGAAACGAATGCTATTGGAAAACATTGCGTGGGCACGCGAGACCGCGCATGCCGATGCGCAGTTCTTTCCGCGTCTCGCGCAGGGACAAAGCCCGAAGGTGTTGTGGCTCGGCTGCGCGGATAGCCGCGTGCCCGCTGAAACGGTGACGAATGCCAATCCCGGCGATCTCTTCGTTCATCGCAATATCGCCAACCTCTTCTCGCCTTCCGATGACAACACAATGAGCGTGCTGGAATATGCGGTGCGCGTGCTGAAAGTCGATCACGTGATCGTATGCGGCCATTACGGATGCGGCGGTGTACGCGCCTCGCTTCTACCGCAATCGAGCGACTTGCCGCACGTGAATCGCCGGATCGCGCCGCTGTGCGCATTGGGGCAACGGCATCGACACGAGCTCGATGCATTCTCCGAACTCGATGCGCGCGCGAACCGTCTCGCCGAACTGAACGTGCTCGAACAAGTGCGTCTTTTGCGGCAACACGCAATCGTTTGCGAGCGCGACGAGCCGCCGCTCGTTCACGGCTGGATCTTCGGCCTTCATGACGGCCTCATCAAGGTTCTCGCTTCCGGCTACGCCGATGAGGGGGAAACGCAGCACGCTGCGCGCGCGCAGGTCGCATCGTTGCAAGCCGCTTAAGCCCGCTTTCCTGAATCGATCACCCGAAGATGCGATGTCGCTTTCGCGACTTTCGCAGGCCCCAACTCGTTCGAAGAAAAACTATGAACTCTGGTAACCGTATCGCCACTTTCCCGCGTGACATGTTCGCGGGCACTGTCGTCTTCCTGGTCGCGATGCCGCTGTGCCTCGGCATCGCCAATGCATCGGGTGTCGAGCCATTCGCCGGGCTCCTGTCGGGCATCATCGGCGGACTAGTCGTCGCGTTGCTGAGCGGCTCGCAACTGAGCGTGAGCGGTCCGGCAGCGGGCCTGATCGTGATTGTCGTCGATGGCATCGCCGGGCTCGGAAGCTTCTCAGCGTTCCTGCTTGCCGTGCTGCTCTCGGGCGCGATCCAGTTCGGCTTCGGCATGTTGAAGGCGGGGCGCTTCGCAGCCTATGTGCCGTCGTCGGTGATCAAGGGCATGCTCGCCGCGATCGGTCTTCTGCTCGTCATCAAGCAGATTCCCCTTGCCGCGGGCTTCGCCAATGGAGGCGCCCCGGCCGCGAGCGGACCCGGCGTGCTCGGTACGCCGTTCGGACCGATATCGGCGGCGGCGTGCATCGTGGCCGTCGTATCGCTTGCGATGCTCGCAGGCTGGGAAACGCGCGCAATGCGCCGCTTTGCGCTCGTGCGCGCCGTGCCCGCGCCGCTCGCGGTGGTCGCGTTCGGCATCGGCGCGACCTTGTTGCTCGACCTGTTCGCGCCGGGCTTCGCACCGCCCGCGCAACATCGCGTCGCGCTGCCGTCGCTCGAATCGTTCGCTGCATTCACGAATGCGCTCGAATTGCCGAACTTCTCTCAGTTCGTGAATCCCGATGTGTGGCGGCTCGCCTTCACGCTCGCCATCGTCGCGAGTCTCGAAACGCTGTTGAGCCTCGAAGCCGTCGAGCAACTCGACCCGAAGAAGCGCGCGGCACATCCCGATCGTGAGCTGAAAGCGCAAGGCATCGGCAACATGATGGCCGGTGCGATTGGCGCACTGCCGATCACCTCGGTCATCGTGCGCAGCTCGGCGAACGTGCATGCGGGTGCGCAGAGCCGCTGGTCATCGTTCGTGCATGGCGCGCTGCTGCTCGCGAGTGTGTTCGCGCTGACGAGCGTAATCAACCTGATTCCGCTTGCCTGCCTCGCGGCCATCCTGATCTTCACCGGTTTGAAGCTCGCCAAGCCTTCGTTGTTCGCGGCCATCGCGAAACAGGGCATCGAACGCTTCGCGCCGTTCATCGTGACGATTGCGGGCGTGTTGCTGACCGACTTGCTGATGGGCATCCTGCTCGGCATCGGGTGCAGTCTTCTGCTTGCGATCCGCGCGAATCTCAAGCGCCCGATTACGATGACGCAACACGACGATCATTATCTGGTGTCGTTCCGTAAGGACGTTTCGTTTCTCGGCAAGGTCACATTGAAGCATCTTCTGCGCACCATCCCCGATGGCGCGACGGTGATCTTCGATGCATCACGCGCGGACTATGTCGACCCGGACGTACGCGAGGAGATCGATCAGTTCACGGCGGCCGCGGCTTCGCGAGGCATGCATGTCGAATGCAGGAAATTGCCGCCTGCCGGATCGCAAACGGGCATGTCCGCGCTGCGCGGCAGATGGTCCGGTTTGAACAGACAAGGCATGACTTCCGAGTAAGCGATCAACCCGGCGTCGATGGCGTCAGGTGCGCGTACACATCGTGCGCCGGCTCGAGCATCACGTTGTGATCGCTGCAGTAGAACACGTTCACTGGACCGTCTTGATACAGCCTGAACGCGGTGGTGTTCGTGCTCGTCGGCGCGACGTTGATCGCAGGCAATCCCGCTTCCGTGCTGGACGTAAGGGCTGCGTCTAGCACTTCATCCTGCGTTTGCGCTCGATCGCACAAATACGCATCCATTGCAATCCATTGCTGTTCGTCCATTGCCTCTCCCTTTTCTCTGCGGTGATCGCACCAGGAAACGATGCGACAAGGCGATAAACGATTTAGATAGGCACTCGAACGATGTTGGGCGATGCTCGGCGCAGTTCATGCCCGAGTTGATCGACAGTCAATCTGATCGCATCGATCAGCGCCCGTGCCGCCGGCGATGGCGTGCCGCCCGCGCGCATCGTAAGGCCGATTTCCCGCCGCGTGTTGTGCAGGGGAATGTCCATCACGACAAGCTGGCCTGATTCGCATTCGTAGTGCAATTGCTGTGCCGACACGGCCGCGAGCATGTCCGTATGCATCAAGAGGCCGCGGATGACAGCGAGATCGGCAGTCTCGACGGTCGGCATCGGAGGCTTGAGTTTCCCGCGTTTGAACTGCGCCTCGAACATGCCCCGCGCGGGCGCCTGACTGCGCGGCAAGATCCATTGCGCGGCAATCAGATCCTTGAGCGTCAAACCGCTCACACTCGCGAGCGGATGCCCGCGACGCGCGAGCACGACGATGTCTTCCGACATCATGCGCTCATTCACGAGACCGCTCGACGCATCGTTCTGACGCAGTGCACCCAGCACGAAGTCGATATCGCCCGCGCGCAGTCCCGCGACTAGCGTTTCATAAGCGCTCTCGTCGGTCACGACGCGCACGCCCGGATATTGCGCGGCCACGCGCGCGATAGCACCCGGCAGGATCAACGTTCTGCCGAGCGGCAGCGCGCCGACCGTGACATAGCCCTGAATCGTGCCCCGCAAAGCCGCGAGATCATCGGGGATATGGCGCAGTTCGTTTAGCGCGCGGCGCACGTGCAGCACGAAGGTTTCGCCTTCGCTCGTGAGCAGCAGTCCGCGCGGGCTGCGATAGAACAGTTGCATGCCCGAGCCCGTTTCCATGATGCGGATCGCGCTGCTGACAGCCGGCTGACTGAGGCCCAATGTCTGCGCCGCGCTCGGCATATGCCGATGGCGCGCTAGCGCGGAGAACAATTGCAACCGCCGCGTGTTGAGCAGAAAGGCGGGAAGCGTGCCTCCGGGCGCGGTTCGGCGGCGCGATTGACGCGTCGCGCACCATTGCGCCAGCTCTTCCAGTTCCGCGAAGATGCGCTGGCAGCGCAACAGCACGGCGCGTCCCGCGGGCGTCGGCAGCATGCCCGACGGACGGCGCTCCAGCAACGTCTCGCCGACCGCCGCCTCGAGTTCCTGCAGGGAACGCGTGACTGCCGATTGGGCGCGGAACAGCGCGGCGGCGGCACGCGTGGCGCTGCCCATCTGCGCAACGAGACGGAACGCGCGCAAATAGGCGAGGTTGAGCAGTTCACGATCGTTCATGGCGAAAGGCGAATGAGCATCCCATCAGTTTGATTTATCGCATCGTAACCTCTTTCGATGCGCACGCTCACCTTCCGCTAATTGTCGGCGCCGATCACATGAATTGAACGACGGACGCCCGCAACGGCTCGTCCAATGATCGGAGGCTTGCGCATCGGGCGCCTGATCGCCGATGAAGCCGATCGCCTCGATGCGGATCTCATCGTGCTCACGATCAGACGTCAAGAATCCTGAGGCGTTGCAACGCTTCGATTTGGGTCTGAAGATTGCGCCCGCGATTCTTGCGGCATAGCGCTTGTGCCGACGACACATCGCCTTGCCGCAACGCGTTGACGATTGCGCGCAGTTCCCGCGCTTGCGATTCGTCGAGTTCAATCAGCCGCAGCGTCAATTCCCGCACGCGGCGCACCTGTTCCGAGCATGGGCGCGCACGCGGGACGGCATCACGATGAACTCGCCGTGGATCGTGTGTTCATCGGTTCATGAACGAACAGCCGTATCGAGGACTTGCGCACGGCCGCGCACATCGTCGATGGCCGTCATCGACGCGCCGGAAAGCATCGAGCATATGCGCGAGCTCACGCGGCGTCTGAAGCCGCTCGGCAAGCCGATTCTCTTCAATCAGGCCCTTACCGGAAAGAGTCCTTGTGTCTCGATGAAAGACGCCTACGAAATGGGCTTCGATTACACGTTGAGCCCCATCGAACCGATGCTCGCGACGCACAAGGCGGTGAAGGACATGCTCGACGTGTTCGTACGGGAAGGTTCGACCGATGCCATCGCCGATCGTCTGACGCCGTTCGAGGAGTACAACCGCTTTGTCGGGCTTGCAACCGAAATAGCGGGCGTGATCGCCTTCCGTTGCGAATAGAGAAGAGGTGTGTAAATCGATGGATAACGGCGCGCCCGATCCGAAGCCGGCGCAGGGCTTGTGGGGTGTCAATAGTCAAGTAAAGACTTCGTAAGCGCAGCAAGTCTCGGCGCTATACTGACCATCCCTCCACCGCATCCCGATCCGCAGGACCATCCGGCGGCGCACGTCCAAAAATTGGCTGAACACGATCTCGCAAAACTCAAAATCGACCGGGGACCGTCCGGGACGATGCCGCGGCGCCGGCGCAACTGGCTTCGATACGCGGTCATCGTCGCGATCCTGATCGCGCTCGCCGCCGTCGCGTTTCGTCTCGCCGGCCCGCAGGCCGTGGAGACCGCCACGGTCACATCCGTGTATCCGTCGCAGAGCTATACGCTGCTGAACGCTACGGGCTATGTCGTGCCGCAGCGCAAGGCGGCGGTCGCGTCGAAGGGGCAAGGGCGCGTCGAATGGCTCGGCGTGCTCGAAGGCACGCCCGTGAAGGAAGGTCAGATCATCGCGCGGCTCGAGAGCAATGACGTGGCCGCGTCGCTCGCGCAGGCACAGGCACAGGTCAAGGTTGCGCGGGCCAATCTGGAGCTTCAGCGCGCCGAGCTGAAGAACGCGGAAGTCGATCTCGCTCGTTACAAGATCCTCGCCCCGCAAGGGGCCATTCCCGCGACGCAATACGACGCCGCGCTCGCCCGCTACGACAAGGCGAGAGCGTCCATCAACAGCGACGAAGCCGCGATCGTTTCGGCCCAGGCCAACGCGCAGGCCGCGCAAGTGGCCGTCGATCAGACTGTGATCCGCGCGCCTTTCGACGGCGTCGTGCTGGAGAAACACGCGAATGTCGGCGACAACATCACGCCTTTCTCGTCGGCGTCGGATAGCAAGGGCGCGGTCGTGACCATCGCCGACATGAAAACGCTCGAAGTCGAAGCCGATGTCGCCGAGTCGAACATCTCGCGCATCGCCGTCGAGCAACCGTGCGAAATCCAGCTCGACGCGCTGCCCGACGTGCGCTTCGCGGGCCGCGTGTCGCGCATCGTGCCGACGGTCGATCGTTCCAAAGCCACCGTGCTCGTGAAAGTGCGCTTCGTCGAGCGCGACGCGCGCGTGCTGCCCGATATGTCCGCGAAGGTCGCGTTCCTGTCGAAGCCCGTGCCGCCGGAGGACAAGAAGGCGGTCGTCGCCGTGCAGCCGGCGGCTGTCGTCACGCGCGACGGCAAGAAGGTGGTCTTCATCGTCGAGCGCGACACCGCGCGCGAAGTGCCCGTGACGACGGGCGAGCGCATCGGCGATCTGCTGGCCGTGCAGGGCGTGAAGCCCGGCGATGTGCTCGTCCTCGCGCCCGGCGACAAGATCAGGGACGGCGCGAAAGTCACGCTGGCGAAGAAATAGCGTGAGCACGACGCCTCTCGTTCAGATCAGCCACGTCGTCAAGTCGTACCGGCGCGGCGTGCAGACGGTGCCGGTGCTGACCGACATCACGCTATCCATCGCGGAAGGAAATTTCGTCGCGCTGATGGGGCCATCGGGTTCGGGCAAGAGCACGCTGCTCAACCTGATCGCGGGCATCGACCGGCCCGATAGCGGCGAGCTGCTCGTCGGCGGACTCGATATCACGCGACTGCCCGAAGCCGCGCTCGCGGACTGGCGCGCGGCGAACGTCGGCTTCATCTTTCAGTTCTATAACCTGATGCCGGTGCTGTCCGCATTCGAGAACGTCGAATTGCCGTTGATGCTGACGCGCCTCACGCGCCAGGAGCGGCGCGAGCGCGTCGCGATGGTCCTCGACATGGTCAACATGGCGGACCGCATGAGCCACTATCCATCGGAGCTCTCGGGCGGGCAGCAGCAGCGCGTCGCGATTGCGCGGGCGCTGATCACTGACCCGAAGCTGATCGTCGCCGACGAACCGACCGGCGATCTCGACCGCAACTCCGCCGCCGATGTCCTCACGATGCTGCAACGCCTGAACGACAAGCTCGGCAAGACCATCATCATGGTGACGCACGATGCTCACGCCGCGGGCGCGGCGAAGGCGCTCGTGCATCTGGAGAAGGGGGAACTGATCGATGGAACCGCGCGCTAGACCATCATGTTCGTGCTCAAGCTGATCCTGCGCAACGCGCTGCGGCACAAGCTGCGCACCACGCTGACGGTGCTCGGTCTCACGATCGCCGTGCTCGCTTACGGCCTGCTGCACACGGTCGTGGACGCGTGGTACGCGGGCGCGGCGGCGGCATCGAATGCGCGGCTCGTCACGCGCAATGCGATCTCGCTCGTGTTTCCCTTGCCGCTCGCATACGAGAACCGCATCCGCGGCGTCGATGGCGTGACGCTCGTGGCACGTTCGAACTGGTTCGGCGGCGTCTATCGCGACCCGAAGAACTTCTTCGCGCAGTTCGCCGTGTCCGACAATTATCTCGATCTCTATCCCGAGTTCATCGTTCCGGATCAGCAACGCGCCGATTATCAGCGCGATCGCAAGGGCGCGCTCATCGGCCGGCAACTCGCGGATCAATATGGCTTCAAGGTCGGCGACGTCATTCCGCTCAAGGGCACGATCTATCCGGGAACATGGGACTTCGTCGTGCGCGGCATCATGGAAGGCCGCGAGGAATCGACGATCACGCGGCAACTCATCTTTCACTACGACTATTTGAACGAGACGATCCGCAAGACGACCAAACGCACCGTGGATCAGGTCGGCGTGTATGTGGTCGGCATTCGTGACCCGGACGAAGCCGCGGCCGTCTCGCGCAACATCGACAGCGTCTTCAAGAACTCGCTTGCCGAAACGCTCACCGAAACGGAGCAGGCGTTCCAACTCGGCTTCGTCGCCATGTCCAATCAGATCATTGCGGCGATACGCGTCGTGTCGTACGTGGTCATCCTCATCATCATGGCGGTGATGGCGAACGCAATGGCGATGAGCGCGCGTGAGCGCATCACCGAATACGCGACGCTGAAGGCGCTCGGCTTCGGTCCTGGCTTCCTGTCGATGCTCGTGTTCGGCGAATCGATGGCGATCTGCGCGATCGGCGGCGGCATCGGCATTCTGGCGACGCCGCCAATGGCCGAAGTCTTCAAGCGCGCGACGGGCGGCGTGTTTCCGGTCTTCATGGTGTCGCACGAGACCATGCTGTTGCAGGCCGCGTGCGCGTTCGCCGTGGCGATGGCGGCGGCGATCGTGCCGGCGGTGCAGGCGAGCCGCGTGCGCATTGTCGAAGGCCTTCGGGCGATCGGCTGAGGACGCGCGATGGCCATTCCCGTTTCCTACGTCGCACGCAATCTCTGGGCGCGCCGGCTCACGACGATGCTGACCGCGGGCGGTCTCGCGCTCGTCGTGTTCGTGTTCGCGACCGTGCTGATGCTCGACGCGGGCCTCAAGAAGACGCTCGTCTCGACCGGTGAAGCGGACAATGTCGTCGTGATCCGCAAGGGCGCGGAAACGGAGATCCAGAGCGCGATCGACCGCAATCAGGCGAACGTGATGCAGATGCATCCATCGGTCGCGATGAACGGCGACGGCGAGCCGCTCGCATCGAAGGAAACCGTGGTGCTGATTTCGCTCACCAAGCTCGGCTCGAACACGCCCGCGAACGTCGTGATCCGCGGCGTGTCGCCGATGGGCGTGCAACTGCGTCCGCAAGTGAAGCTCACGGCGGGGCGCATGTTCAGGCGCGGGTCGTCGGAGATCATCGTCGGGAGCAGCATCGCGAAGGGATTCGGCGGCACGCGCATCGGCGATCATCTGCGCTTCGCGCAGCGCGACTGGACCGTCGTGGGTCACTTCGATGCGGGCGGCAGTGGTTTCGATTCGGAAATCTGGGGCGACGTCGATCAGTTGATGCAGTCGTTCCGGCGCACGAGCTTTTCGTCGATGGTCGTGCGGCTCGCGCGCAGCGATGCGTTCGAGCGCTTCAAAGCCGATATCGACGTGGACCCGCGTCTCGCCGACGAGGCGAAGCGCGAGCAGGTCTTCTACGGCGATCAGTCGAAGGCGCTGTCGACGTTCATCAATATCCTCGGCTTCACGCTGTCGATTATCTTTTCTATCGCCGCGATGATCGGCGCGATGATCACGATGTACGCGTCGGTGGCCAATCGCGTCGCGGAGATCGGCACGTTGCGCGCGCTCGGCTTCAAGCGCTTCGACGTGCTCGGCGCGTTCCTGCTCGAAGCGTTGCTGCTCGGGCTGGTCGGCGGTGTGGCGGGGCTGTGCTGCGCGGCGCTGATGCAGTTCGCTTCGTTCTCGACCACGAATTTCCAGACCTTCGCGGACCTCTCATTCCGATTCATGCTGACGCCTTCGGTCATCGCGAGGACGCTCGGCTTCTCGCTCGTGATGGGACTGGTCGGCGGCTTCCTGCCGGCGTTGCGGGCTTCGAGGATGAACATCGTCGACGCCTTGCGGGCGCGATGATTCAGTTTCCCCGAACGGTCGATGCAGAACTATTGAATTTTCAGCATTCATAGTGCGGCGTAGAGTGGTGCTGGCTCAACCGGCTTTCGAAGGAGAATCCTCATGCCGCTCGTCAGAATCTCGCTCGTGAAGGGCAAACCGCGCGATCATATCCGCGCGATCTCGAACAGCGTCCACGAGGCGCTCGTCGAAGCGTTCAAGGTGCCGGCCGACGACCGCTTCCAGCTGATACAGGAGCACGACCGCGACGACTTCATTTACGATCCCGGGTATCTCGGGGTCGAGCGTAGCGATGACCTCGTGTTCATTCACATCACCGCGAGCGACTGGCGCGACACGGCGACGAAGAAGACGTTCTACACGACATTGGCGGCGAAGCTCGCGAGATCGCCGGGCTTGCGTCCCGAGGACGTGCTGATCGTGCTTGCGCCGAATCGCCGTGAGGACTGGTCGTTCGGACGCGGACTCGCACAATATGTGGAGGACGCGGCCTGAGAAGAAACCGCGAAGGAGGCAGACCCGTGATCAACCCGACGATCCTGAAAGGCGCGTGCCATTGCGGTGCGGTGGTCTTCGAAGTCGAGACGCCGGCCGAGCCGGCCGTGCGCTGCAATTGCAGCCTGTGCCGGCGGCGCGGCGCGGTAATGTCGCCGCCGTTCCCCAGGGACAAACTGCGCATCCTTTCAGGCGAAAGCGAACTCACGCTCTATCAGTTCAATACGCAAGTCGCAAAACATTTCTTCTGCAAGCACTGTGGAATTTACACGTTCCATCAGACGCGCTCGAATCCCGACAACTGGCGCGTGAACCTCGGCTGCATCGATGGCGTCGATGCCTATTCGATCGAGGCGCCCGTCGCGGACGGCGCGAGCCACTCGGTCGTCGGAAAACCATAGCGGCGCGGCCGTGTGAGTGAAGTCGCCGGGAACGCCGCATGCTATATCGCGGCACCCACAAGCCGTTCGCGTGCGATGCGTCGAAGCGCAACCGAGTTTGCAGACGAACGGCGTTCGATAACGACACTCACATGGTGCGCCGTCATGGTCAAGAAAACCTCGAACGAACCCGACGCAGTACGCCGCCGCCTGCTTGCCGCACTCGCCAGCACCGCCATGCTGTCCGCCTGCGGTGGCGGCAGCGACGACGACTCCGGCACTGTCACGCCGAAGAGTCCCATCGGCGACATTCCGCCCGATCGCGCAAATCTGCCGCGCCCCGCGTTGCCCGCGCCGGCGACATCGGGCATCGATCACATCGTGCTCGTCACGATGGAGAACCGCTCCTTCGACCACCTGCTCGGCTGGGTGCCGGGCGTCGAGGGCGTGCAGGCGGGCAGGCAGTTCACCGATGCATTCGGCGAGGCGCATCCGACGTTTTCGCTGTCGGCCAACGCGGCCTATGGTTTTCAGGGCTGCCAGTTCGCGGACCCGGATCACGAATACGACGCAGGGCGCACGCATCTCGCGAACGGCGCGATGAACGGCTTCCTGCTCACGCCCGACACGAACAAGACGCGCGGCGATCTGCTGCCGATCGGTTACTTCACGGGCAGCGATCTCGACTTCTATCGCCAGGCGGTGACGCAATACACCGTCTGCGACTACTACATGAGCGGCATTCTCGCCGACACGTTTCCGAACCGGGTCTATCTGCATAGCGGCGAGACCGATCGCCTGAGCGACACGCTCGACACCTCGTCGCTATCGACGATCTGGGATCGCCTCGACGCGAAGAACGTCTCGTCGAAGTACTACTTCCACGACGTGCCGTTCACGGCGCTTTACGGAACGCGCTATGTCGATCGCTCGAAGCTCTTTGCCGACTTCCTGACCGATGCGGCCAGCGGCAATCTGCCGTCGTTCTGCATGGTCGATCCGAGCTTCGGCGGCGAGGCGAACGGCACCTCGAACGACGATCATCCGCATGCAGATGTGCGCAATGGCCAGGCGCTGCTCTCGCAAATCTATGAAGCGCTGCGCACGAGCCCGAACTGGAGCACGACGCTCATGATCGTCGTTTATGACGAGTGGGGCGGCTTCTTCGAGCATGTCGCGCCGCCGGTCAGGCCGGTGTCGTCGGCGGAGCAGGCACTCGGCAACGATGGACGCCTCGGTTTTCGCGTGCCGTGCATGCTGCTCGGGCCGCGCGTGCGCGCAAACAACGTGGCGCGCTATCCCTTCGATCCGAGCTCGATTCATCAACTGCTCGCGTGGCGCTTCGGGCTCGATCCGCTGGGCCCGCGAGCGAGCGATCCGGCCACGTTCAACATGGCTTATGCACTCGATCTGAGCGACGCGCCGCGCACGGATGCGCCCGCCCTGACGGTGGCGCAAGGGCCGTACGGCCTGCAATGCTCGACCACGCCGGTGACCGGAACGGGCCTCGGCACCGTCGACAAATCGCAGGCAGCGGAAGGCGCATCGCAGACGCCGACGCCGGGCGGCCGCTTCGCCGACTTACGCGCCAAGGCGATCGCGTCGGGATTTCCTTCACGATGACGCGGCCCCGGGGCCTCTCGCGCGCGGCGCTGTTCACGCGCTAAAGAGGCCGTTCGAACCCGAGCGTCATACGCACTGAAACTCGATAGACGCCGCTTGTCTTCAGCGCACGCGACTTCGCGTGCGCTTCGCCCGCTTCGATCCCATCAATATACGAACGCATACCTGAACTCGATGTTTATTTGAGCCGTGTCGTGGATCTACGCGAAACACCGCCTCATGCAATCGACATTGCGATTCAGGGCGCATGCAATTTCAAAAAGCGCAGCAATGCGATGCTTTGACGAAAGGGCGCGGGTCCAGTAACTTGTCGCTCACGCGGGCTTATAGCGCTAACCTGCACAACCGGATGAGGAACACGGCCATGACCCGTCTGACTCGAAAGATCGCGTGCCTCGCCGCGCTTGCATTGCTCTCCACGTCACTCGCGCTTGCCTGCACGCGCGCACTGTATGTCGGCGACAAGGGCCTCGTGATAACAGGCCGGTCGATGGACTGGTCCGAGGACATGCGCTCGAACCTCTGGGTGATGCCCGCAGGCATCGAGCGCGATGGCAATGCGGGGCCGCGCTCGATCAAATGGAAATCGAAGTACGGCAGCGTGGTGGTGTCGGGCTATGAGATCGGCACGGTCGACGGCATGAACGAGCGCGGACTCGTCGCCAATGCGCTTTATCTCGCGGAAACCGATTACGGCAAGCCCGATCCGAAGCGCGATCCGATGTCGATTAGCCTGTGGGCGCAATACGCGCTCGATAACTTCGCGACCGTCGGGCAGGCGGTGTATGTGCTGTCGCGCGAGCCGTTCCAGATCATCGCGCCGCCGCTGCCCAACGGCAAGCCGCTGACGATTCATCTCTCCTTGTCGGATGCGCGCGGCGATTCTGCCATCTTCGAATACATCAACGGCAAGCTGATCATCCATCAGGGCAAGAAGTACAAGGTGATGACCAACTCGCCGATCTACGATGAACAACTTGCGATCGATACGTATTGGAAGAGCGTGGGCGGCGTGGGCTTCCTGCCCGGCACGAACCGCGCCGCGGACCGCTTCGTGCGCGCATCCTTCCTGCTCGATGCGATCCCGAAGCAGGCCGATCCGAACTACATGGCGGGCGTGCCGCAGCAGTCGTATGCGTTTCAGGCAGTCGCGAGCGTGATGAGCGTGATGCGTTCGGTGAGCGTGCCACTCGGCATCAGCACGCCGGAGCGGCCCAATCTATCGTCGACGATATGGCGTACCGTGTCGGATCAGCAGAACCTGATCTATTACTTCGATTCCGCGACGCGGCCCGATACGTTCTGGGTCTCGCTGAAAAAACTCAACCTGAATCCCGGCGCGCCGGTGATGAAGCTGACCATCGATGCGGGGCAGGTTTTTTCTGGCGAGACAGCGGGAAGTTTCGTCGCCACACAGCCGTTCGCGTTCATGCCTGCGAAGGCGCCCTGAGGCCACGTTCGCAGCCGCGTTGCACCGTTTCGACAAGAAACGAGGCATCGATTTCGCCTGCGCAGGTAAAATAGTGTCCTTTTGCCCCCGGTGATACTGTGCAAGGCATGAAGCGCACGGCATTCAGCGGCCCGGCGCTCGTTCGGCTGCTGGCACATTTTGCCGATCTCGAAGTTCACGAACCCGCTCAATCGCTCGCGGACCGTCTGAGTCAATGGCTCGGCTGGACCGACGCGATCGCGCTGTCCACCGCGCTTGCGACCGATCCGCCCGCCATGTCCGGCGCGCGATCCGCCCCTCGCGACGTGGAAGAAGAGTGCGCGCGCGTGCGGACCTCTCTCGCCGGCGCGTTCGCGCGCGACGAAGCGGCTGCGCGCCGCAGGCATCGTGCGCCCGTGCAGCCTTCGCCGGACGAGCCGCTCATCGATTATGCGGAGTTTCGCCAGCGTTACGTGTCGCTGCAACAGGCGATGGAATCCGACATCGGCGCGCTGCGTACGCGTTTGAGATCGATGCTCGCGGCCAGATCGCCGGACATGGCGCGCCTCGCGGTCGTCGATGCCGTCATGGAACAGGCGCTGAGCGCGCGCGAGCGCGGTCTGCTCGCCAACGTGCCCGCATTGCTCGGCAAGCATTTCGAGCGCCTGAAGAGCGCTCACGCGTCACTGGAGACATCCGCGGCCCACACCTGGCTCGACGTGTTTCGCAAGGATCTGCAAAGCGTGTTGCTCGCCGAACTCGATGTTCGTTTCCAACCGATCGAAGGCTTGCTCGCGGCTCTTCGCCCCCGCTAACTGGCTCGCTATGCCCCGAAATCTTTTGAATATCGCTGTCTTCTCGATTGGCCTCGCCGCGGTTTTGGGCATCGGCATTGCGTATATCGCGTCGAACGCGATTGCGTTCGCCGTGACGGTCGTGATCGCCGGATGCTATCTCGCGGGCGCGGCGGAATTACGCCGCTATCAACAGATCACCGTCTCGCTCGAACAGCGCATCACGCAACTTGCGAGCGCGCCGCGCAGCCTCGCCGTGTGGCTCGACAGCCTGCATCCGAGCTTGCGCCATGCCGTGCGCCTGCGCATCGAAGGCGAGCGCGCGGCGTTGCCCGGTCCGGTGCTCGCGCCGTATCTCGTCGGCCTGCTCGTGTTGCTCGGCATGCTGGGCACGCTGCTCGGCATGGTCGCGACGCTGCGCGGCACCGGCACGGCGTTGCAAAGCGCATCGGATCTGACGGCCATCCGCGCGTCCCTTTCCGCGCCGGTCACGGGTCTCGGCTTCGCATTCGGCACGTCGATCGCGGGCGTCGCGACCTCCGCGATGCTCGGCCTGCTGTCGGCGCTGTGCCGCCGTGAACGCCTGCATGTCACGCAGCAGCTCGACGTGAAAATCGCAACGACGCTGCGCGCCTTCACGCAAGCGCATCAACGCGAGGAGACGTTCAAGCTGCTGCAGCTTCAGACCGAATTGATGCCGAAGCTCGTCGATCGTCTTCAGTCGATGACGATGGCAATCGAGCAGCAGAGCCTCGCGGCGAGCGAACGCCAGATCGCCAGTCAGGATGCGTTCCATGCGAAGGCGGAGACGTCGTATCGGCGTTTGGCTACATCGGTAGAGTTGTCGCTGAAGCAGAGCGTCGCCGATAGCGCGCGTGCCGCGAGCGCCGCGTTGCAGCCCGTCATGCAGGCGACGATGGACGGCATCGCGCGCGAAGTCACTTCGCTGCACGGGAGCGTCGAGCAAGCGGTCGCGCGTCAATTGGAAGGCTTGGCTAGCGGCTTCGAGGCATCGTCGGTGAAGGTCGCGGAGATCTGGAACGCATCGCTTTCGAAGCACGCGCAATCGAGCGCGGCGCTCGTCGATGAGATGGGCGGATCGCTCGATCGCTTCGCGCTTGCGTTCGATCAGCGTGCGGCGAATCTCGTCGAAGGCGTGTCTGCGCACATGGATCGCGTGTCGGGCGGACTCGAATCGTCGGTTGCGAAGCATGCACAATCGAGCGATGCGCTCGTCGCACGCATGGATGCATCGCTCGCGCAATTCGCACAGACCTTCGAAGCGCGTTCATCCGGTTTGATCGATGCTGTTGCAGCGCGCCTGGAAAACGCGACGGGCAGCATGTCGCAAACATGGCGCGATGCGCTCGCGCAACATGCGCGCGCCAGCGAGCAAACCGCCGCGCAGAACGAGAACGCATTGACGACTGCAGCGGCCAGCTTCGAGCGGCACGCGGCATCGCTCGTGCAATCGGTCGATCGATCGCATGCGGACTTGCGCGCGGAACTCGCGCAGCACGGCGAAGCGCGTCTCGCGGCATGGAGCGGTGCGCTCGACACGATGGCGGCCTCGTTGCGGGAGCAATGGCAGGACACGAGCGCGGTGGCGGCGAATCGTCAGAAAGAGATTTGCGACGCGCTCGCGCAAACCGCGCACGACATGTCCGCGCAATCGCAGGCACACGCGAGCGCGACCATCGCGGAGATCGAGCGGCTCGTTCAGGCGGCATCGGAAGCACCGAAGGCCGCAGCGGAAGTCGTCGCCGAAATGCGCCAGAAGCTTTCCGATTCGATGGTCCGCGACACCGCGATGCTCGACGAGCGCAGCCGTCTGCTCGCCACGGTCGAAACACTGCTCGATGCCGTGAATCACGCATCGAACGAGCAGCGCGCCGCGATCGACGCACTGGTCGATACATCGGCGACGCTGCTCGAGCGCGTCGGCGCACAGTTCACCGGCACGGTCGAAGCCGAAGCCGGCAAGCTCGGCGCGATGGCCGCGCAAGTGGCGACGAGCGCGGTCGAAATGGCGAGCCTCTCGGACGCGTTCGGTGCGGCCGTGCAGTCCTTCGGCGAATCGAACGACAAGCTCGTCGCGCATCTCGAACGTATCGAAAGCGCACTCGACAAATCGCTGGCACGCAGCGACGAACAGCTCGCGTATTACGTCGCGCAGGCGAAGGAAGTCATCGATCTGAGCATGATGTCGCAGAAGCAGATCGTCGAGGACTTGCAGCACATCGCGGGACAGCGCGCGGCCGGAGCGCGGGCGGCATGAACGAGGAAATCGACGGCGGCGCGGAACACGCCGCGCCGATCTGGCCGGCGTTCGCCGATTTGATGTCCGTGCTGCTGGGTGCGTTCGTGCTGATACTCGTCGGCGTGATTGGCGTGCAATTGCAGCTCGAGAACAAGCTCGACGAGGAGGTGAAGCATCGCCAGGAAGAAACGCAGCGCCGCCAGACGCTGGAACAGGCGCTCGCGGGGCCGCTCGCATCGGGACGCGTGACGCTCGTGAACGGGCGCATCGGCATCAGCGGCAGCGTGCTCTTCGCGCTCAATTCCGATCAGTTGCAGCCGCAGGGCCGCGATGTGTTGAAGAGCCTGGCCGCGCCGCTCGGCGCCTATCTGCATGCGCATGAGGAGATCCTCATGGTCAGCGGTTTCGCCGACGATCAACAAGTGCACGAAGGCAACCGGCGCTTCGCGGATAACTGGGAGCTTTCCGCGAAACGCGCGTTGACCGTGACACGCGCTTTGATCGATGCGGGCGTGCCTTCTTCGTCGGTGTTCGCTGCGGCGTTCGGGTCGGAGCAGCCCGTGAGTTCGAACGCCGATGAAGTCGGGCGCGCGAAAAATCGTCGCGTCGAGATTTCAGCCGTGCCGCGGCCCGCGGATGGCGCGGTGAAGGCTCATGAATAACGCAGCGTCGGCACGTGCGATGCTCGACGCATGGCGCGCGAACGGCGACGATCGCGCGAATCCCGTGCGCTTTCATCTCATCGATGCGCTCGCCAAACGCGCGGCGGCTTACGACGGCGAGACGCGCCGCAAGCTCGATGCGCGCCTCGCGCAGTTGCTCGATGCTTATCGCACCGATATCGAGCGTGCCGCATTGCACCGCACCGCAACTCACGATGCCGACGAACGCGGACCGCTTGCTGCGCTGGTCGATGACATCGCGAAGCCGTCTTCGAAGCACGCGACATCGCACGCCGAGTTGCTCGAATACTTTCGCGCGGTGTGGTCGAAAGTCAGCGCGGAAAAGCAGTTGCGCGATTCGCTCGCGCACGTTCCGAGGAATGCGGGACCGCTCAATTCGAGCAGCCTCGTACATCGTTCGTTGTCGCTCATGCGCGAAGTATCGCCGGGTTATTTCCAGCAATTCCTCGCCTATGCCGACGCGCTTTCGTGGATGGAAGAAATGAACGGGCCCGGCGTGATCGTCGCGAAAGAGGCGGCGGGCGCGAAGAAGGGCGGACGAAAGAAGAAGTGAACAAGCGCCGCGCGTTTCATCGAACTGCGCGGCGCTCGTCCATCAGGCGAGCCAGCCCTTGATGGTGGCCGACATCACATTGGTCGAAATGCCATAGCGGTCGTGCAGCGTAGGCAGCGCGCCCGCATCGAGGAACGCATCGGGCAGCGCGATCTGACGATACGTTGGCGTTACGCCTGCGGTCAGCAGCGCCGTCGCCACTGCTTCGCCCAATCCGCCGATCGTCGTGTGATTTTCTGCTACCACCACGAGACGTCCCGAACGCTTCGCTTCGCGGATGATCGTTTCCGTATCGAGTGGCTTGATCGTCGGCACGTGGAGCACGGCGACATCGACGTTGTCGGCTTGCAATGCCTTGGCGGTTTCGAGCGCACGCATCGTCAGAATGCCGGACGAGATGATGAGCACATCGCGGCCATCGCGAAGCAGCTTCGCCTTGCCCAATTCGAACTGGTAATCGTATTCGTCGAGCACGGCGGGCACGTTGCCGCGAAGAAGGCGCGCATACACCGGCCCTTTGTGCGCGGCGATGGCGGGCACCATCTGCTCGATATCGAGCGCATCGCACGGGTCGATCACGGTCATGTTCGGCATTGCGCGCATCAAGGCGAGATCTTCGGCGGCCTGATGGCTCGGACCGTAGCCTGTCGTGAGACCGGGCAGCGCGGCGACGATCTTCACGTCGAGATTGTCTTCGGCGATCGTCTGGTGGATGAAGTCATACGCACGGCGCGTCGCGAACACGGCATAGGTCGTGACGAACGGCTGCGCGCCTTCATGCGCGAAGCCCGCCGCTGCACCCATCAACAATTGCTCGGCCATGCCCATCTGGTAATAGCGCTCGGGAAACTCCTTCGCGAAAATATGCAAGTCCGTGTACTTGCCGAGGTCGGCCGTCATGCCGATGACGTTCGTCTTCGTGCCCGCCAGTTCGACCAGCGCATTACCGAAAGGCGCGGACCGGGTGACCTGTCCTTCGCTTGCAATCGACGCGATCATCGCGGAAGTTTTCAGACGGGTGCTCATGCTTGTCTCCCTGCTTCGAGTGCCTGAAGCGCCAGTTGCCATTCATCGGCATCGACGCGGATAAAGTGATTTTTCTCGCGTTGTTCGAGGAACGGCACGCCGCAGCCCATCTTCGTATCGCATACGATGATGCGCGGCTTCGCGTCCTTCAGATTGCGTGCGTTGTCGAAGGCCTGCTTCACGGCGTCGATATCGTTGCCGTCGATGCGCTGCACGTACCAGCCAAACGCTTCGAGCTTTTCGACGAGCGGCTCGAACGCCATGATCTGCGTCGAGGGGCCATCGGCTTGCTGATTGTTCACGTCGACCATCGCGATGAGGTTGTCGAGCTTCCAGTGCGCAGCGGACATGAGGCCTTCCCAGATCGCGCCTTCATCGAGTTCTCCATCGGAGAAAAGCGTGTAGACGAAGGACTTCGAGCCTTTGCTCTTGAGGCCAAGGCATCGGCCCACGGCGATCGTGAGTCCTTGCCCGAGCGATCCGCCCGACATCTCCATGCCGGGCGTGTAGCTCGCCATGCCGGACATCGGCAGACGGCTGTCGTCGCTGCCATAGGTTTCGAGTTCTTCCTGGGGCAGGATGCCCGCTTCGAAAAGCGCGGCGTACAGCGCGATTGCATAGTGACCGTTCGAGAGCAGGAAGCGGTCGCGCTCTTCCCAGTCGGGATCTTCAGGGCGGTAGTTCATCGCGCCGAAGTAGGCGACGGCCAGCACATCGGCGATGTCGAGCGCCTGGCCGATATAACCCTGGCCCTGCACTTCGCCCATCAGCAGGGCGTTACGACGGATACGGTAGGCGCGCTCGGCGAGCGTCACCTCCTCGATGACGGGGGTATTCATGTGTTGTCTCCTTGATTGAAGCTGAAATCAGCGATTGACGGTTTTGGCGGGCACGAAGAACACGAGCACCGCGCCCAGCACGATCGCCACAGAAATGAAGATCAGGCCCGCCGTCGATTTGCCGGTGAAGTCGTTGAGCCAGCCGACGATCGCTGGCGAGAAGAAGCCCGCGAGATTGGCGAAGCAGTTGACCGCGGCGATGCCCGCCGCTGCCGACATGCCACCGAGCACCGCGGTAGGCAGCGACCAGAATTGCGACGACGAAGCGAGAATGCCGGCCGCCGCAATACTCACGCAGACGATCGAGGCGCCTACGCTGCCGAGCATCGGCAAGGTGGCGAAGCCGGCTGCGGACACGAGCATCGGAATCGCGAGATGCAGGCGGCGTTCGCGGCGCTTGTCGGCGCTCGCACCGATCAGCGGCAGCGCGATGATCGCGCAGAGATACGGAATCGCGGTGAGAATGCCGACCCACAGCGGGTCCGCTACACCGGTGCGACGCACGATCGTCGGCAGCCAGAAGGTAAGTCCGTACTGACCGAGCACGACGCAGAAGTAGATCGCGGCCATGAGCCACAGACGACGATCGCGGATGAATGCGCCGATCGATACATGCTTCACCGTTTGGGCGTTGTCCTTTTCGACATTGCGCTTGAGCAAGGCCTTTTCCTTGTCGGTAAGCCACTTCGCGCCGGCGATGCCGTTGTCGAGATAGAACAGGATCGCGACACCGAGGAAAAGCGAGGGCAGCGCTTCGAGCATGAAGAGCCACTTCCATCCGGCGAGCCCGTGCATGCCCTGGAACGCGTGCATGATGTAGCCGGAGAGCGGACCGCCGACGATACCCGCGAGCGGAATTGCCATGAAGAAAAGCGAGAGCGCCTTGGCGCGCCGCGCTGCGGGAAACCAGTACGTGAGATAGAGAATCACGCCGGGCGCGAAGCCCGCTTCGGCGACACCGAGCAGAAAGCGCAGGATATAGAACGTAGTCGGTGACTTGACGAAGACGAAGCTCGCGGAGATCACGGCCCACGTCAGCATGATGCGCGCGAGCCAGTTGCGCGCGCCCACTTTATGCAGGATGACGTTGCTGGGCACTTCGAACAGGAAGTAGCCGAGGAAGAAGATGCCCGCGCCGATGCCGTAGATGGTTTCGGAGAAGCGCAGATCGTTGAGCATCTGCAGCTTGGCGAAGCCGACGTTCACACGGTCGAGATACGCGCCGAGATAACACAGCATCAGGAAGGGGATGAGGCGGCGTCCGACCTTGGCGTAGGTCTTCGCCTCGAAGCTGCCTGCATCTTCGGACGATGCGAATTCAGCCGTTGCCGCCGATGCGGCGAGTTTGGATTTCATAGATGTCTCCAGCCATGTTATGACGCCCCGGTTATCCGGGTGCGCTATTGCGTGCGATCAATGAATCAGCATGCCGCCATTCACATCGAGCGTCACGCCAGTGAGATACGACGACAGGCCGCTCGCAAGAAACAGGCATGCATTGGCGATATCCGCCGCATCGCCGAGACGCGCGAGCGGAATGCCCTTGATGATGTCCGCGCGCATGTCCGGCGTGAGCTTGTCGCCAGTGATATCGGTTTGAATCAGGCCGGGCGTGATCGAATTCACGCGGATGCCATCGCCGCCGAATTCGCGCGCCATCGCCTTGGCGAGACCGAGCACGCCTGCCTTCGCCGCGCTGTAATGCGGTCCGCCGAAAATGCCGCCGCCACGTTGCGCCGACACCGACGACATGCACACGATGCTGCCGCTCTTCTGCTTCTTCATCTGCGGAATGACGGCCTGTGACATGTAGAGCGTGCCGCGCAGATTCACGTCGATAACCGCGTTGAAGTTATCCGCGCTGATCTCCAGCGTCTTGATCGGCTGCGTGATGCCGGCGTTGTTGATGAGCACGTCGATGCGCCCGTATTTGTCGATCGCCGCTCGGGCGGCCGCGACGCACGCGGCCTTGTCGGTGACATCGCAGGCGAGGCCGAGATGACCTTCGCCCAGATCGTTCGCGGCGCTTTGCGCGTCCGCTTCCTTCAGGTCCAGCACTACGATGCGCGCGCCCTGCGCGGCGAGCGCCTTTGCCGTTGCCTTGCCGATGCCGCGAGCCGAAGCCGCGCCTGTGACGATCACTACCTGGTTGTCGAGCAACATCGTTGTCTCCGTTGGTTGTCTGGTGTAGGCGCAGTTTCTTCGCCTTTGACCTGACGATCAACGCAGTTTGGTTCAACTGTTGCTGAGAAATTTTCAGGTGTCGCCGCGACGCCCGATTTGCTGATCCATCCACAGCAGAAACTTGGCCACGCGCGGCAATCCGGCGTTCTGACTCGGGTAAACCAGATGATGCGCGTCGACTTCAACCGCGTATTCCTTGCCGAACACGGGCACGAGTGAGCCGCGTTCGAGATGACCGGACGCGAGCATCGTGCTTTCCAGCGCGATGCCATGACCGAGCGCGGCCGCTTCGAGCGACATGTACGAGCGGTCGAAGGAGAAATCGAACGCTTTGCGCTTCACCGCCACGCCGAACTTGCCGAACCATTGCTGCCACTGGACGAGCGGCGATTCGGAAAAGATCAGGCGACGGTTGAGCAGATCCTCGGGTGAAGAAACAGGAAAGCGTTCGAGATACGTGCGCGAAGCGAGCGGGGCGATGGTCTCATGACGCAGGGTCTTCACTTCGACATCGGTCCAGTGTGCGTAGCCGTGACGCACGTCGATATCGTAGTAACCCGAGGTGAACGACACATTCTCATATGAGCACGCGAGATTCATCTGAATATCGCCGTTCGCTTCCTGAAATGCGGCGAGACGCGGCAGCAACCACATCAGACCGAAGCTCGGGCTCGAATGAATCCGCAATATCTCGACCGACGTTTCGCTCGACGCGCGCTCGGTTGCGCGGTTCAGCTCGGCGAGCGCGCCGGTGACGTCCGAGAGATATTGCGAGCCGGTCGGCGTGAGCACGAGGCCGCGGCCCAGGCGCGTGAACAACGGGCGCCCGACGATGCTTTCCAGATTCGCCAACTGATGGCTGACGGCGGAGGGCGTGAGGCCGAGCTCGTCGGCGGCGCGGTTCACGCTCTTCGTTCGCGCGACGCTTTCGAACGCGATGATGGATTTCAGCGGAGGCAGGCGCATGGGTGCTTATTTCGGCTCTTTCGGCACACGCCCCATCAAGAAGAACTCATCGTTGGGGCGCATCGAAATCACGTTCGCCATGCGATTCGACAAACCGAAGAACGCCGTGATAGCCGCGATATCCCATGCGTCTTCATCGCTGAAACCATGCGCTTGCAGGGCGGCGAAATCGGTGTCGTCCACGGAGCCCGACGCGCGACATACCTTTAACGCGAAATCGAGCATGGCCTTCTGACGCGGCGTGATGTCCGCCTTGCGATGATTCACCGCGACCTGATCCGCGACGAGCGGGTTCTTTTCATAGATCCGCAGAATCGCGCCGTGTGCGACGACGCAATAGAGGCAATCGTTCACCGCGCTCGTCGCGACGACGATCATCTCGCGCTCGCCTTTGGTGAGGCCACCGTCCTTCAGCATCAGCGCATCGTGATAGGCGAAGAACGCGCGGAACTCGTCGGGACGATGGGCGAGCGTGAGGAACACGTTCGGCACGAAGCCCGCCTTTTCCTGCACGTCGAGAATGCGGGCGCGGATATCGTCCGGCCAGTCTTGCGGATCGGGAACGGGATAGCGGCTGATGGGCTTTGGCGTCATGACGTCCTCGAAGACCTGGATGGAACGCTCATTGTAGAGCGCGGCTCTTCAACGCGCGACCGTCAGCGACGACAGGAGTTTCAGCAGGCTGTCCACATTCACTGGCTTCACGAAGTGATAATCGAAGCCTGCAGATTGCGCGCGCAACCGGTCTTCCGCCTGTCCATAGCCCGTGATCGCGATCAGCATGGGCGTCGTGTCGCCTTTGCGACGCAGGCGCCGCGCGAGTTCATAGCCGTCGATATCGGGCAGGCCGATATCGAGCAGCGCCACATCGGGCTGAAAGTGCGGCGCGGCCTCCAGCGCTTCCGTCGGCGAGTACGCGACACGCGCGACATGTCCTTCCGATTCACACAGCATCGCGAGCGAATCGGCGGCATCGCGGTTATCGTCGACGACGAGAATGCGCAGCGCCGCGCGCGTCTCGCGCATGCTCGTCTCGGAGAGCGCGAGCGCCGAATGCCTTTCGTGATGATGCAATCGCGGCAGCCGCACGGTGACGGTCGTGCCCAGTCCCGGTCCGGGGCTTTGCACGGTGATCGTGCCTTTATGCATCTCGACGAGCTTCTTCACGAGCGACAGCCCGATGCCGAGGCCGCCGTTCGAGCGGTCGAGCGTGCGCTCGCCTTGCGAGAAGAGCTCGAATACTTTCGGCAGGAGATCGGCCGAAATGCCGGTGCCCGTATCGGCGATGACGATCGACACCCATGCCTCGTCCGCCTGCACGCTCACGGTGATGCGGCCTTGCTCGGGCGTGTACTTGCTCGCATTGTTGAGCACGTTGACGAGGATCTGCGAGAGGCGTGTGGGATCGCCGCATACCCATGTGGTGGCATCGGATACATCGACTTGAATGGTTTGCGAGCGCGACTCGACCATGCCCGCGATCGCCTCGACCGCGTGATACACGGCCGTGCCGACCAGAATCGGTTCGGTTTGCAGCGCGATGCGTCCCTGCGTGATACGCGAGACTTCCAGCAGGTCGTCGACGATGCGGGTCATGTGCTCCACTTGCCTGCGCATCAGGTCGGTCAGCTCACGCAGATGCGTGTCGCCATCCTGATCCTTCTGCATCAGCGCGAGGGCCGTGCGCAGCGGCGCAAGCGGATTGCGCAGCTCATGCGCAAGCATCGCGAGGAACTCGTCCTTGCGGCGTCCCGCTTCACGCAGCATCAGCTCCATGTGCTTGCGTTCGGTGATGTCGATCACGCTGCCGATGATGCGCAGCGGCTTGCCGTCCTTGCTGCGCTGGAGCAGGGCGCTGCCTTGCATCCATTGTTCGCCGTGCAGGTTGCGCACGCGAAACTCGAAATGACCCTCGGGGTTTTCGCCTGCCGCAATGCTGCGCACATAGCGGTCGAGCGTCGCACTGTCGTCGGGATGCACGCGGGCGAGTGCTGCGTCGTAGCTGAGCGTTTCGGTGATCTGGCGCTCGCCGCCGGTTTCGAGAAAGAGCGTCCACGTCTCGAGTTCGAGCGATGCGATATGAATCTTCGCGGCCTGCATCGCCACCGTCAGGCGCAGGCTGCGCGCTTCGATCGCGGCCTGCGCTTCATAGCGCGGCGTGACGTCGGTTGTCGTGCCGAACCATTCCTGCAAGTTGCCCTTGTCGTCGTAAAGCGGCGCCGCGTGCGCCTCCACCATGCGATAGAGTCCGTCACGCCGGTACATGCGGAAGGTGAGCGTGCGCGCGGCGCCTTCGCGCAGTGCGTCGAGCCATGCCTGATGCGTGCGCTCGCGATCATCCGGATGGATGTAGTCGAGCCAGCCCCCGCCGGACAGCACGTCCGGCGACTTGCCCGTGAACTGCTCCCATTCGCCGCCCGAAGCACGAATCCCGCCTTTCGCATCGGCGGACCAGACGAGCGCACCCGTCGTTTCGACAAGCGCGCGATAGCGCCTTTCCGACAGACTGAGGCGTTCCTCGTCGGCGCGCTGCGCGCTGATGTCGAAGCTCACGCCATACACGCGAGCGAGCACGCCATGACGGTCGAACTCGGGATGCCCGCGCATGCGCAGCCAGCGTTGTTGTCCCTGATCGCCTTCGAGCATGAAGTCGAACTCGAACGGGCCGCCGTCACGCAATGCTTCCGTGAGCTTGCGCTGAAACGGCTCGCGGTGTTCGGGCGCGACGCGGTCCCATACTTCCGAAAGGAGCACCGCGTCGGTGCCGGGTGGAAAGGAGTAGAGCGCGGCGAGCTGCGCGGTCATGCGCACGACACGCGTCTTCATGTCCCATTCCCATGCGCCCATGCGTGCGCCGGCGAATGCGGCCTGCAGTCGCCGCTCGCTCTCCTCGTACATCGCCCAGGCGTGACGGCATTCGTGGATGTCGATCGCGACGCCGACCGTATCGCTGATTTGTCCTTCCTCGTCGCGCCGCGCCTGAAGATGCAACGTGTGCCAGCGAAACGCGCCATCGTTGCGCAGAAGGCGCACGTCGACATTGCGGAGAAGCGTGCCGTCGCGCATTTGCCGCAATGCGTCGAGCACCGGCGGGATGTCGTCGGGGTGGACAAAAGCATTCCAATGCCGCCCGACCAGTTCCGGAAAGGGGATGCCGAGATAGCGGCACGCCCACGGATTGGCGTATTGAATCACTCCGTCTCGCGTCGCGCGCCATACGAACGATGGCAAAAAGTGAGCAGGATCGTACATGGGCGTCGTGCTTCCTTATTCCGGCGAGGCGCGTCGCCGGGCGCGGCTTCGAACGCTGCAACAGTTTCGGAATACCATACAACAAAAGCGCTCGACAACGCCGCGAAGTGCCATTGCAGATTTCATACGAGCGAGCGTCGTATGTAATTCGTACGTGCGGACCGCCGATTCATCTAACGAATAACCCGCGGCCCGCGAAGACTACCCCGCTTCCCCGACGTCCTTCGGATTCGGCAGCTTGGTGTTATTGCCTTCGTCGGTACGCTTCGGCGGCTCCGGTTCGTTTTTCATTGAATCCTTTTGTTCGTCGGACAGACGGCGATCCGCCACGTTCGGATCGTCGGGTGTCTGCTTCGGTGGCGTCGGACGATCGGCTGGTTCGTTCATGAAAGGCTCCTTGTCGTCATCGTCGAACTGAATGCGACAAGCGAACGCATCGTGCGTGCCCGGCCTCATCAGGCATAGGCGATGCTGCGTTCGGCTCCATGCGTGATTTCACAGCCATATCGAGCAGCCTTCTGTTCACGCCGCTTATGCCGGATACCAACCGAACGCTCATCCGTTTTGCCGCCCTTGCATGCGCGACGTTCATGTCGTTGCATGGCTTTGCGGCGTCGATCACTTCCACACCGTATGGCGCGACGCAGCAAGGGCAAGCGGTCGTTCAATACACGCTCTCGAATGCGCGGGGCGTGTCTATGAACTGCGTCACCTATGGCGGCATCGTGACGCGAATCGATGTCCCCGACCGGCGCGGGCGTCGCGCGGATATCGTGCTCGGCTTCGGCTCCCTCGGCGACTACGAGAAGTACAACGGCAAGATTCACTTCGGCAGTCTGATCGGGCGCTATGCGAACCGCATCGCCGATGGCCGGTTCGAGCTCGACGGACGCAGCTACAAGCTGCCCGTCAACGAGCCGCCGAATACGTTGCACGGCGGCCCGCACGGCTTCGACGAAAAAGTCTGGACCGTGGTCAGGACGTTTCAGGGCGCGCAGCGCGCGGGCGTGCAACTTCGTTATGTGAGTCCCGATGGCGAGAACGGTTTTCCCGGCACGCTCACGGTCGATGTGACCTACACGCTTACGGACGACAACGAAGTGCGCATCGACTATCGCGCTAAGACGGACAAGTCGACAGTCCTGAACCTCACGAACCATAGCTACTTCAACCTGGCGGGCGAGGGTAGCGGCAGTGTCGAAGGGCAACTCATCATGATCGCGGCATCGAGCTATACGCCGACGCGTGCCGATTCGATTCCGACCGGCGAGATCATGAGCGTCGAGAATACGCCGCTCGATTTGCGCGCGCTGACACCGATAGGCGCGCGGCTGCGTTCGTCGAATCAGCAGATGCGTTATGCGCACGGCTACGATCACAACTGGAAGCTCAACAAGAACGGACAGCGCAATGGCGAGCCGAGCTTCGCGGCGCGCGCCTACGATCCGTCGAGCGGTCGCGTGCTGGATGTCTACACGACGCAGCCGGGCCTGCAGTTCTACACGGGCAATGGGCTCGATGGCAGCGCCATCGGCACGTCGGGTACGGCGTACCGGCAAACGGATGGCTTCGCGCTCGAAGCCGGGCATTTCCCGGATTCGCCGAATCGTCCGGCGTTCCCCTCGACCGCACTCAAGCCGGGTGACGAGTATCACGAAATCACGGTCTGGAAATTCGGCGTGCGTTAGGGTCAAAGGCCGGGAAGATCGGTCGGGTCCACTTGTGCGCCCGGCATGCCTTTCGTTTGCGCGCTGACGGCAAGCTCATGCCGCAACGTCGCGCGGCGTTGCGCCGAGGGCCGCGCGTGATGCGCATTGTCGAGTGCGGGAATCGCATAGTCGTTCACCATCTGGCGGAACGTCTGGAGATTCTTCGCATCGCGCAGGCCGCCGGCGACGGACATGATGCTCGTCATCACGATCACCGTATTTCGTTCGGGCAGCACCGTGATGAATTTCCCCTTGAAGCCCATCGCATCGAATTCCGGCTCTTTCTGCACGATGTTGTTGATCCACCAGTAATAGCCGAAGTACGGCGCGACACCGGGCGACGTCATCTGCGTGATCCATGTTCGCGGCACGATCTGGCGCCCTTGCCAGCGGCCGTGATCGAGCACGAGCATGCCGATCTTCGCCATGTCGACGGCGCGCAGCCGCAAGCCCCATCCCGCCGACACGAGTCCCGAACGGTCTGTGCGCGCCCATACCGCGTGCTTCATCCCGAGCGGGCCGAAGAGATGGGCCTGTGCGTATTTCTCGACGGGCTCATGCGCTGCGGCGCTCAACATCGCGGCGGCGAGGATCGGGTTGATGTCGGTGTATTCGAACGCTGAGCCGGGCTCGGCCTTGGGATTCGTTTCGGCCGCGAGCTTCAAACGATCGGGCGCGGCGTAGTAGATCGGATCGTCTTTCGGCTTGAAGTCGTAGTGCAGGCCGCTCGACATCGAGAGCACGTGCTTCAGTTCGATGTTGCGCTTGTCGGCGAGCTCGGCGCGCAAGTCGGGTCGCCACGCGGCGAGCTTCGTTGCGACGGAATCGTCCAGACTGACCTTCCCCTCGCCGATGAGCATGCCCGCGACCATCGACGTCACCGACTTCGTGACCGAGTACAGCTCGTAGTTCGAATCGCGGGATGCGCCCGCGCCATAGCGCTCGAAAATCAGCTTGCCGTCTTTCACGACGAGCAGGCTGTACACATCGAGCTTCTGCTCGCGAATCCATTGCGACAGGCGCACGAGTCCATGCGAATCGACGCCCGCATCTTCCGGCGATGCCTCGGCGAGACCCGTCTCACGCAGCGGCGCGTCGGCCTGGGCGTTCGAGATCGACATCGCGACGATAGCCGGCGCGATGCACTTGAGCAGCGAGCGTAGAGTCATGGATCAGGTCTCGGGTGCGTCGTTGAATGCGGCTGCGGTGCCGGGCACGCCCTGTGTCTTGTTGCTGCGTTCGAGTTCTTCGCTGAGCGCCTCGGTCTTCGCGGCCGTCACGGCAGGACGCGTCGTCGGTGTCAGCGCGGGCAAGATGAAATCGTTCACCATGCGGCGGTATTGATTGAGATAAGTGGCGTCGCGCAATCCGCCATCGGTCGGCAAGAGGCTCGTTATTACGACGACCGCATGTTGCTTCGGCAGGACCGTGATGAATTGCCCCTTGAAGCCCATCGCGCCGAATTCAGGCTGGCCTTTCTCGACGACATGCTGAATCCAGCAGTAGTAACCATAATCGGCGGCGGCGGGCGAGGGCGTCGTCATCTGTCTGATCCACGCCTGCGGCACGAGTTGTTTGCCTTGCCAGCGGCCGTTGTCGAGCATGAGCATGCCGATCTTCGCCATGTCGACGGCGCGCAGCCGCAGGCCCCAGCCGCCCGCGACCGCGCCGGTCTCATCGACGCCGGTCCAGCGGTAATGCGACATCCCGAGCGGCTCGAATAGCTTCTTCTGCGCGAAACGATCCTCGCGTTCGTGTGCCGCGACGCTCACGGCCGTGCCGACGAGTACCGGGTTCACGTCGATGTAATCGAAGTCCGTGCCCGGCGTCTTTGCGGCCTTCGCCGTCACCGCGACACGCAAACGATCCGGCGCGCCGTAGTAAAGCGGGTCGGTGCCTTCGCGCGCCTGATAACTGAGGCCGCTCGACATCGACATCAGATGACGCAATTCGATGCTCTGCTTGTCGGCGAGTTGAGCGGCGAGATCGGGCCGCGCTTTCGCGATGAGCGGCGCAGCTTTCGTCGACGGACTCAGCTTGCCTTCGCCTTCGAGCACGCCGACGAGCAACGAAGTGATTGTCTTCGTGACTGAATACAGCTCGTAGTTGTTGTCGCGCGTGAGACCATCGCCATAGCGCTCGAACACGATCTTGCCGTCCTTCACGATGACGAGGCTGCGCACATCCATGTTGTCCGCGCGTATCCATTCCGACATGCGTACGAGCGGCGCTGAATCGACGCCGACGGATTCCGGCGCGACGCTCGGCATATCTTTTTCCGCGGCGTGTGCGCTCATGCAGAACGCCGCAGCGGTCAGTGACAACAAACGCATCTTCATCGCTTTCGCCTTCATTCGAGATTGGGTTTGCCGGCTGGCTGAAAGCGACCGCGTCCACTCTGCACGTTCAGAAGCCTGCCGTCTTCGACGAGCAGTTCGCCGCGCGAGAAGCAATGACGCGGCCATCCCGTCACTTCGATGCCTTCATAAGGCGTGTAATCCACCGCGTGATGCAGCGACGCGTTCGCGATGGTCACGCGCTTCTCCGGGTCCCACACGACGATGTCCGCATCCGCGCCCACCGCGATGGTGCCTTTCTTCGGATACAGGCCGTATAGCTTTGCGGGCGCGAGCGACGTGAGTTCGACGAACTGATGCAACGAGATGCGTCCTTCCTTCACGCCCTTGAAGAGCAGCGGCAAGCGCGTTTCGAGGCCGGGAATGCCGTTCGGAATGTGATCGAACGACACTTCCTTGCCGCCCGGCTTCTTGCCCTGCGGATCGTCATAAGAGAAGGGCGCGTGATCGGACGAGACGAGCGAAAACACGCCTTGGCGCAATGCTTTCCACACCGCGTGCTGATTCGCGGGATCGCGCGGCGGCGGGCTGCATACGCACTTGGCGCCTTCGTATCCGCCGTGGCCGAGATCGTCGGCGGTCAGGTACATGTACTGCGGACAGGTCTCCGCGAGAATCGGCAACCCGCGCGACTGGCCCCAGCGAATCTGTTCGATCGCATCCGCGCCCGATACATGCACGATCAGAATCGGCACGTCGACGAGTTCCGCGAACGCAATCGCGCGATGCGTCGCCTCGCGTTCCACGACGGCGGGCCGCGCGAGCGCATGGGCGTGCGGCGCATGCAAACCATTTCCTAACAGGCGTTCGGTCAGCCAGCCGATGCAGTCCGAGTTCTCCGCATGCACCATCACGAGCGCGCCGTGCTCGCGTGCGACCGTGAGAACGTCGAGCATCTGACGGTCATTGAGCTTGAGATCGTCGTAAGTCATATAAACCTTGAACGACGTGTAGCCGTTCTTGATCAGATGCGGCAACTCTTCTGCGAGCACGTGCGGCGTCGGATCGGCGACGATCAGATGAAAGCCGTAGTCAATGACCGCGCGGCCTTCGGCGCGGCGGTGATAATCGTCGACGGCCGCTTGCAGGGATTGCCCCTTGGCTTGCGCGGCGAACGGAATCACGGTTGTCGTGCCGCCGCATAGCGCGGAGCGCGTGCCGCTGAGAAAGTCGTCGGCCATGCGCAGGCCGTCGGGCATCGGCTGATCGAGATGACAGTGACCGTCCACGCCGCCCGGCAACACCAGCATCCCGCTCGCATCGAGCTCGCGCGGCGCGTCGGGCAGGCCATGCCCGAGCATCGCCACGCGGCCGTCGCGAATGCCGATGTCGCACGAAAACCGGTCCGACGCGGTGACGACGTCGGCGTGACGGATCACGAAATCGAGTTCGTTCGACATGGCCTGTCTCCTTAGACGACTTCGCTGAAGAGACGTCCCCAGCCCTTGACGCTGCGCGTGTCGTAATCGGCGAGCTGCAGCGATTTCCATACGACGGTCGTGATCGTGTCGTAGATCGGAATGCCGGTTTCTTCTTCGAACTCGGGCACGAGATGCGCGGCGTTCAGGTTGGTGCAGAAGATCGAAATCGCGCGCGGCTTGTCCTTCGCCACTTCGCGCACCATGCGGCGGATTTCATCGGGTTGAACTTCCGAGAACGAGAAGTTGGCCTTCAGGTTCAGATGCCGCTCGGCGATGCAGTTCAGGCCAACGCTCCGATAGTTCGCGATGATCTTCTCCTGCACGTCGTCGAGATACGGCGTGACGAGACCGAATTCACGCGCATCGGTCTTCTTCAGGATTTCGTTCAATGCGAGCACGGAGGTCGTCGCGGGAATGCCCGTCGCTTCCGTGATGCGCCGGCACAGACGCTCATCGGCTTCGAAGCCGAGCCAGCCCGACGATGTGCCGTTCCAGGCGATCACGTCCACTTTTGCATCGGCGAGCAATTGCGCCGCCTGCAGGATCTTCGAATCGTCGAACTGGCCGAGCGCCTGATCGGAGAGGGAGATCTCCGTGACCGGAAAGCGCGCGAAATGCGCGGAGACGCCTGGCAGGTTCGAAACCATCGCGCTCGTCAGCGGTTCGAGGGACGTGTTGGACGAGGGCGTGAGCATGCCGAGCAAGGTACGTTTTTTCATCGTGATGTCTCTGTGTGAATTGAGCGAAGCGTTGCAGCGTGAACTGCCGATTCCACTCAGACGGGAATCTTCTTTTCGTAATCGATGGCGCTCGAGCACACGAGCAAGCCGATGCCGGCCGCCGCGAAGAACATCAGCGCAAGGAAGTAGGAGTGCGTGAGCTGCACGATCGCGCCGACGATGATCGGCACCGCGATGCCGCCGATGTTGCCGCCGAGATTCATGAAGCCGCCGAGAAAGCCGATCTTGTTGCGCGTGCCGAGCGACGACGGAATGCACCAGTAGAGACCGCACCAGCGCAGGAAGAAGAGCGTCGTCGAAAGCAGGGCGACGACCGCGACCGCATTCGTCACATACGCCACCGAGAAGATCGACACGGTCGCGATGACCGCCGCGATGCCGAAGAGCGTGCGCATCACGACATTCGGACGCCCGCCCGCGGCCTTCCACTTGTCCGCGATCCATCCGCCGATCAACTCGCCGATGAAGCCGCTGAAAAAGATGATGAAGCTCGAGCCGCCCATCTGCTTGATGTCGAAACCGTGGACCATGTGCAGGTAGTTGGGCATCCACGTGAGCAGGCCGTAGAACACGCTGTTGAAACACATCCAGCCGAAGAACATGCACCACACCGAGCGGTACTTGAAGAAATCGCGCGTGCGGCCCGAGAGCGACGACGGCTCGGCGGCGGCGTCGCGGGCATGCGATTCCTCGATATAGGCCGCTTCGAGTTCGTTCACGCCCGGGTGCTCGCGTGGTGTATTGCGTACATAAAACCAGGCGAGGATGCCCGCGAGGACCGTGCCGACGCCCGCCACCGCGAATGCGAGCCGCCACGAGCCGAGCATCGCGATCAGCCCGGTGATCAGAATCGCGCCCAGCGCCGCGCCGAGCGGTGCGCCGCCGTCGAGCAGCGTCGCGCCGCGGCCGCGCTCGGTCTGCGTCATCCAGATCGCGTTGAGCTTGCCGCCGGCCGGATAGATCGGCGCTTCCGACGCGCCGAGTCCGAGACGCGTGAGCAGCAGGCCTGGCGCATTGGTGCAGACGGCGGCGATCGCCTGGAAGAAACCCCAGAACACGGTCGCGGATGCGATCACGACGCGCGGCTTAAAGCGGTCGGCGAGCATGCCGCCGGGAATCTGCATCACCGCGTAGGTCCAGAAGAAGGAGGAGAGGATAAGCCCCTCCATCGCCGGGCCGATATCGAACTCCTTGGAAATGAGCGGCATCGCGACGGACAGCGACGCGCGGTCGATGTAGTTGATCGCGATGAGGCTCAGCATGACGACGAAAATCTTCCAGCGAACGGTGGATTTGCCCACCGTCAATGCGGCAACACCGGATGTTGAAGACATGAACGGGCTCCTGGATAAGCGGATGTTTTCGTGACGTCGCGCAACGTTGGACAGAGTATAGGATTAGAAATTTATAATTACAAACAGTGTAAACGATTGGTTTTATTGAAAATTAACGAGGTAAATGTTGGTGCAGGGTTTTCACCAACTTCGTGATAAGCTTGCACTGCAATGAACCAGACCATCAAAAGCCCCCTCCTTTTGCGCACTCGCGGCATGGCTGCGGAGATCGCCGCGCGCCTGCGCGACATGATCGACGAGGGCGAATTGCCGCCCGGCGCGCGCATCGACGAAAAAGAACTGAGCAGCGCGTTCGACGTCTCGAAGACGCCCTTGCGCGAGGCGCTGAAGGTGCTGGTGTCGGAGGGGCGCGTGACGCACCGGCAGTACATCGGGTATCGCGTCGCGGAGATCGATCTCGATGATCTCGCCGCCACCTTCGAACTGCTTCACGGCCTCGAAGCGATGGCGGGCGAACTGGTCCGGCAGCGCATCACGAATGCGCAAATCGCGGCAATCGCGGCGAAGCACCGGCGCATGGTGGAGTGTCACGACGCCGGCAAGCGCGTCGAGTATTTCAAGCTGAATCAGCAGATTCACCAAATGATCGTCGATGCCGCCGACAATCCCGTGCTCGCGAGCGTCTATTCGACGTTGATGTCGAAGGTGCATCGGGCGCGCGGCGCGGCGAATGCGGACACGCTGCGCTGGGCCGAATCCGCGAGCGAGCACGAAGCCATTCTGGCCGCGCTCGAGGATCCCGCGCGCGATGGCTTGCCGGCGGTCCTGCGCGAGCATTCGGAGAACACGGCGCGCGAAGTGCTCGCCGTCCTCGAACGCGCAAAGCGCGATGCGCCGGCTGCGCGCATCGGCGATCTCGCGCGCGAGGAAGCGTCGGGCTGAACGCCCGAACGCCTGAAACGTCCTTACGCCAGCACGCTCCACAACACGAGCGTCAGCACGAGTCCCACCACCGAGACGATCGTCTGCAACACGGACCATACCGCGACCGTGCGCTTCAGCGTGAGCCCGAAGTATTCGCGCACCATCCAGAAACCCGCGTCGTTGACGTGGCAGAAGAATACCGAGCCCGCGCCGATCGCGAGCGCCATCAGCGAGTTGTGCGTCGCCGTGAGTCCGCTCACGACGGGCGCGACGATGCCCGCGGTGGTCGTGGTGGCGACGGTCGCCGAGCCCGTCGCCTGACGCAGCGCGACCGCGATCAGCCATGCGAGCAGGATCAGCGGCAGATGCGTGCCCACCGCGATCTTGCCGATAGTCGCGCTGATGCCCGCGTTGACGAGCATTTGCTTCAATCCGCCGCCCGCGCCGATGGTGAGCAGGAGCGCCGCGATCGGCGGCAGGCTCTTGCGCAGAATGCCGCCCACGCGCTCGCGCGCCATGCCGCGCGACCAGCCGAGCATCACGATCGCAAAGAGCACCGTCAACGCCAGCGCGACGAGCGGCTCGCCGACGAAATCGAGTGTGTTGTAGAGCAGCGTGTCTTTCGTGAGCGCGAGCTTGGCGACGGTGCGGCCGAGCATCATCACGACGGGCAGCAGGATCGTCACGAGCGAGATCGCGAAGCCCGGCGTCGCTGCACCGTCTTCATGCGCGGTGAAAAGTTTGCCCATTTCCTCGGGCTCTTCGATATGCAGCCGTTTCGACAGCCAGATGCCATAGAGCGGCCCGGCGAGCATCACGGCGGGCAGCGCGACGATGAGGCCCAGTCCGAGCGTCAGGCCGAGATCGGCATGCAATGCGCTCACCGCGATCAGCGGACCGGGATGCGGCGGCAGCAACGCATGCAGCGTCGTCATGCCGGCAAGCGCGGGAATGGCGATACGCAGGATCGGCTGCTTCGCGCGACGCGCCATCACGAAGATGATCGGCACCATCATCACGAGCCCGACTTCGAAGAACAGGGGCAAGCCGACGATGATCGCGACGAACGCCATCATCCACGGCAGGCGGCGCGGCGTCGAATGATCGAGCAGCGCGGTGACGAGCCGGTCGGCCGCGCCGGACTCGGCCATCAGCGCGCCGAGCATGGCGCCGAGCGCGATGATGATGCCGACGTCGCCGAGCAGTGCGCCAGCGCCCTTGCTGAACGCTTGCGCGATTGCTTCGAGCGGTTGATGCGCGGCGAAGCCCGCCGCGAACGTGCCCACGAGAATGGACAGGAACGGCGCGAGCTTGAGCACGCTGATGGAAACGATGATGATTGCGAGGCCGAGCGCGCAGGCGATCAGCAGTTGCGTGTCGTGGGCAGACCAGGGAGTTAGGGTTGTGGGATTCACGGTGACCTTGAGCTGACGCGCATCGTCTTGAATGCCGATGCGATTACGTGGAGCTTTCGAGTCCCGCGCATGACCTCGCGCGTGCTGGCGAAGCATGCGCGGGACGCGAAGCCCCGTCGTAATAGCACTTTTCGGGACGACGGTCAAAAACGACCGCGCGTCGATCGTGCTCTCTCAGGCTGGCCTTTCAATCGACTTGCCGCTGATGGCTGGCATCTTGCGTTTTGCATTCGGAATGCCGTCTTGTGTCTTGCATTCCGCATGCATATCCGACGAAAAATCACGCCGCGGCCTTGTCAGGTCCGGCGGCGCGATCCTGTGCGAGAAGATCGAGCAGCCGCAGCACGCGAGCGCGCTGCGTGGATACGAGATCGCTTTCGTCGCCGAGCGCGGCGAGTCGCTTTGTCCAATAGGCGCGATCGAGACAGGCGAACGCCTTCGGATCGCTCGCCCGCGCGAGCGAACGGACCATACGCTCGAGATGATCGAGCTGGGCGTCCGCGACGCGCGCGGGCTTGAGCGCCGCTCGCGTGGCTTCCGCTTCGCGCCTGGTTCGCAAAACTTTCGACTTTTCCATTTGACGCCCCGAAACGTCTTTTCTTGCTGCATACGGCTGTGTTTTTGATCTTGTCAGCCGTAAACCGTATGAGTGAGAGACAGCGATGTGACAGCGGGATGACGGCAAGGAATCGCCGACCTGAACCGCCCGCGACGCCGCACACGCTGCTCCTCAATCAGCACGATATACCGGCATTTCGACTACGCTTTACCATGCGTCTCACCGGGCGGCGCCTCGTGTGCGCGCCACCGATCGAAAGGACTCTTTGGACCGACATCGACTCCCATGCCCGCCGATTCCGATCCGCCCACGCTATTCACGCGCTTCTCGACGGAGGCAGTGCCGCGCGAGCGCCAGTTGCTCGCATGGCGCGATCGCGTCGGGCATGTCGTCGATGTCCTTCCCGACAACGATCAGATCGCGCGCGGCTTTGCGGGCAGCATCGACCTGCATGCGGCGGGAGGGCTCGTGTTCACTGAGGCGCGCACCGATGCGCTGGTGCTCGAGCGCTCGATCGCGCGCGTCTCGACCGATACCCGTCGCGATTTCGCGTTTCACGTATATGCCGAAGGCGAGTGCGGCCATGTGAGCGGCCTGAGCGTGAAGCGCAGTGCGCCGGGCTCGGTGCGCGGCATCGTCGCGTTCGATCTGAACCAGCGGTTCCGCGTCGAACGCCCGGCATGCCGCGTGTTGACGATGTTCGCGCCGCGTTCGGTCGTGGCCGCGCATACCGCTGACTGCGATGCGCTGCATGGCCGCATCCTGCCCGAGGACGCGCCGCTCGCGCGCTTCGTTTGCCAGCATTTCGATGCCACCGCGCGCGCGCTGCCGGCGCTGAAACGGCCTGATGCGATCGACGCGCTCGAAGCCGGCGCGCGACTGCTGCTCGCGGCATTCGCCGACAAGCCGCATGCGTTGCACGATTCACGCGCCGCGCTGCAAACGGCCGTGAAAGGCCAGGTGAAGCGTTATGTCGAGACGCATCTTCATGAAGCCGATCTCACGCCGATGAAGATCGTCGACGCACTCGGTCTGAAGCGTGCGACGATCTATCGATGGTTCGAGCAGGAAGGCGGCCTTGCCGCATACATTCGACATCGCCGCCTGCGCGAGGCGGCCGATGAACTGGCGCGCTTCCCGAACCTCCAGATCGCCGATATCGCATTCGGCCTCGGCTTCAAGAGCGCATCGGATTTCACGCGGGCGTTTCGTCGCGCGTTCGACGTGAGTCCGCTTGAGATGCGTCTGCGCGCGCTGGATCTGTTGCGCGCGGCGGCCAACGATCCCGTCATGCGCATGCACGCCGCGCATTCGAGGGGCGTTCGGGGAAGCGGCTGAGCGCGAAGAGCGTCACGCAGTTCGCCGCGAGCAGATACCAAGCGGGCGTCATGACATTGCCGGTCGCGCCGATGAGCCAGGCGACGGCGAGCGGGGAGAATCCGCCGAAAATGACGACGCCGAAGGTGTAGATGACCGAGAGGCTCGCTGCGCGCCGATGCTTCGGAAAGGCTTCGAGCATGAGCACCGAACCCGCACCCGCGTTGTTCAGCGCGATGGCGACATAGAGCAGGATGATCACGAGCGCGAGCGTATCCGGTGCGCCTTGCGTGAGCGCATGAAACGCGGGATATGCCGTCGCGAGCGCGCCGATGAGCGATGCGTATTGCAGCGTCTTGCGGCTCATCAGGCGATCGGCGGCGAGCGCGACGAGCGGCGTGACGATGAGGATCACGAGACCGGAGAGCGATGCGATCAGGAAGCTGATCGCGGGTGGCCGGTGCAATGTGTGCGTGAGATAGCTCGGCATGTACAGCACGGCAATGTAGATGCTCGACGAAGGCGCGGCCATCATCAGGATGCCGCAAATGAGAGGCCGTGCGTGCTCGCGAAGCACGATCGCGAGCGGCGTGCGTGCGGCACGTGTCTTCGCCGCCGACGCGTGGCCCGGCATGCGCCGGAGAAACCAGCCGAGCGGTGCGATCAGTCCGCCGATGACGAAGGGCACGCGCCATCCCCATTGCATGAGTTGCTCCTGCGACAGCAGCGCGGACGTGCATGCGCCGACGAGCGCCGCGGCGCATGCGGCGGCGCCTTGGCTCGCACCGCGCCAGCTGACCATGAAACAGCGCCGTTCGTAGGGCACGGACTCCATCAGCAGCGCCGATGCCGGGCCGATCTCGCCGCCCGCCGCGAGTCCTTGCAGAAGCCGCGCGAACACGATAAGCACGGTCGCGCTCGCACCGATCGCCGCATGCGTCGGCAGACATGCGATCAGCCAGGTGCCCGCCGCCATCGACGCGATCGACAGCCGCATGCCCGCCTCGCGGCTGCGCCGGTCCGCGTATCGGCCGATCAGCATGGCACCGAGCGGACGCATGACGAAGCCCGCGCCGAAAGTTGCGAGCGAAAGCAATAGGGATGAAGCGGCGTCGTGCGCGGGAAAGAAGAGCCGTCCGATGATCGCCGCGGAGAAACCATACACGGTGAAGTCGTAGGCGACGAAACCGTTACCGATCACGGTCGCGACGATGATGCGGGTCGGATTCGCGGACGCGTTTTGATGTTCGGATTGAGTCATGAATGAACGGAGGTTGATGCAGTCGGATCCGGCTTCCGATATTAACGGCTGCATTGCTCAGATCTTTTGGCGCATCGTCGTGATCGTCACGAACATAGGCGCGTGATATACGATCACCTTTTCCGCACCTTTCATTTAATCGCCTTCATGGATGACGCCACGCGCGAATTCGACCGGCTGCGCCCTCGTCTGCAGGGCATCGCATATCGCATGCTCGGTTCGGTCGCCGAGGCGGAAGACATCGTGCAGGATGTATGGCTGCGCTGGCATGCGGCGGCGCGCGAAGCTATCGATAATGCGGAAGCATGGCTCGTCGCCGTCACGACGCGCCATTCCATCGACCGGCTGCGCGCCGCGAAACTGCAGCGCGAACATTACGCGGGCATCTGGCTGCCGGAGCCGCAAATCACCGAGCCGCCCGCGACGCCCGAAGAAGTCACCGAGCGTGCGGACGATGTGTCAGTGGCGTTTCTGATGCTGCTCGAACGCCTGAGCCCCGAAGCACGCGCGGCGTTCCTGCTGCGCGAGGTCTTCGACGCCGATTATCCCGAGCTCGCGCGCATCATCGGCAAGACGGAGGCCGCGTGCCGTCAGCTCGTGAGCCGTGCCAAAGCGCAATTGCGCGAGGCGCGCCCGCGCCAATCGGTGCCGCGCGAGATTCACAGGCGTTTGCTGCGCGCATTCGCGCATGCGATCGAACACGGCGATTTCGCGGCCATCCACGCGATGCTCTCGGAAGACGCGACGCTCGTCGGCGATGGCGGCGGTCGCGTGCAGAGTTTCCCGGAGCCGCTATTCGGCGGCAAGCGCATCGCGCAGCTTTTCTATGCGGCGTTCCTGCGCTATGGAAAGGGCGTGCGTCTCGACCTCGTCATGCTCAATGGCGAATGGGCGTTCTTGCGCTTCATCGACGGCAAGCTCGAATCCGCGCAGACATTCGACATCGAAGACGAGCGCATCGTGCGAATTCAGGTGCAACGCAACCCGGACAAGCTCGAACGCATCGCGGCGCGTTACGGCAATGCGTAACGCCTGCCACTTTGATTGATGCGCGCGAAGCAATAGCGTGCGCACGATCCCGCGCCTACCGCGAAAAGGCGCGCAAACTTACGATGACATCCATGCCGGCCACGGGTTGCCGGCGATATTTTCAACCAGGCATGGAGTCATCATGACGCAGCGAATCAACTACATTCAACAATCGCCCGCACTGTTCAAGAAGTTCTATGAGTTCAGTCAGGCGGTGCAGGAGTGCTCGATCGAACAGACGACGCGCGATCTCGTCACGCTTCGCGCATCGCAGATGAATGGCTGCGCCTTCTGCGTCGATATGCACGTGAAGGAAGCGAAGATTCACGGCGAGCGCGAACTGCGCACGCATCATGTGGCGATCTGGCGCGAGTCGACGCTATTCTCGCCACGCGAACGGGCCGCGCTCGCGTGGACCGAAGTCCTGACGCGCATTCCCGAGCACGGCGTGCCCGACGAACTCTATGCGCGCGTGCGCGAACAGTTCTCGGAAAAGGAACTGTCCGACCTGACCTACGCCATCATGGCGATCAACGGATGGAATCGCGCGAATGTCGCGTTCCAGACGGTGCCGGGTTCGTCCGACAAGGCCTTCGGCCTCGACAAGTCGAACCTCTCGTAATGTGCTCGCGCCGTCATTCGATCATGGGAGAACGATCATGCACAGCATCAAACGGGTGGGACTTACGCTCGTCTTCGGATGCGCGGCGCTCGTCGCGGAGACGGCGCAGGCCGCGCCAGAGGCCATCGTCAAGGAGCTCATGACGAAGCCGCTGCCCGAATCTCCGGGCAAGGAAGCGCTGATGATCAGCGTCGAATATCCGCCGGGCGCGGTCGATCCGGTGCACCGCCATGACGCGCAGGCGTTCGTGTATGTGCTCGAAGGCACGATCGTCATGCAGCTTCAGGGCGGCAAGGCCGTGACGCTCAAGCCCGGCGATACCTTTTATGAAGGCCCTGACGATATCCACACTGTAGGTCGCAACGCCAGCAACACGAAGCGCGCGAAGTTCATCGTGCTGCTTCTCAAAGACAAGGGCAAACCGGTTTTGACGCCGGTGAAATAAAAAATCCGGCATGGCGTGTCACAAAGCGCAGGGCATGAACGTCTAGTGAGACAGAACCACTACGTTTCGTGCCGCCATGCCATCTGAACTCGTATGTCACTCGGACGATTCGCTCGCGTATAGCTTCGTGGCGAGTTATGCGGGCGTCGTTTCATTTCTTGCCGTTGCCAATGAAGGCAGCTTCGCCAAAGCGAGCGATCGCCTGGGCATCGGGCGGTCCGCCGTCAGCCGCAACGTGCAGAAGCTGGAAGCACAGCTCGATGCGCGTCTCTTTCTTCGCACCACGCGCAGCACGTCGCTCACGCGCGAGGGTGAACTCTTCTACAAGAACTGTCAGCCGGGCGTGGAGCGCATCGTGCAGGCGCTCGAGGACATGCGCGAACTGCGCCACGGCCCGCCCCGCGGACACTTGCGTATTGCGTCCGCGCCGGGGTTCGGCCGCAGAGTCGTCGCGCCGCTTCTGTCAGGCTTCAATGCGCGCTATCCGGAGATTGCTCTGGAACTCGTCCTGAACGATCGCCCTTGCGATTTCACGGCCGACCGTGTCGACGTCGCATTTCGCGATGGTCATATGGAAGACAGCGAAGTCGTCGCGAAGCAATTGATTCCGATGCAGATGGTCGTGTGCGCATCGCCCGAGTATGCGCGTGAGCACGGCTTGCCCCGTCATGTCGAGGAACTCGAAAACCATCGCTGCATCAACTTCCGTACGTCGGCAGGACGTATCGCCGACTGGGAATTCAAGGTAGACGGCTTTACGCACAAACGCTCGCCCGCCGCGAGGCAAACGTTCAACGACATCGACCTGATGTTGCAAGCGGTGCTCTACGGGCAGGGCATCGCGCAACTGCCTGCCTATCTCGTGTGCGATTCGCTCAAGGCGGGGCGCCTCGTCATCTGTCTCGCGCAACATGCGCCCGATGACGGCGGCCACTATCTCTGCTATCTCAGCCGCAAGCATTTGCCCGCACGGGTGCGTGTATTCGTCGATTACATGACCGAGCATACGCGCACGCTCGATCTGCATTGCCTCACGACGAGCATGACGAACACAAACGCCTCGGCGCTCGCGATCGCCGATTGATGCAACGGAGGCAACACTGCGCGTACGGTGACGGCGCTAGCGGACGCGTGCGCGCACACCTACGGTGCATCACGCGCGGGAGGTTCGTCGGTGAACGGTGTTGTCGAGATCGCGGGTCCGGACAGGTCGCGTCTGTCCGATCTGATGCAGCGCTATTTCAAAGTAACGGGCGATGCAAGAACGGTCTTCGCCGACGAGAGCGCGCTCTACTTCGGCGCGCAACTCGCAGCGGACACGCTGCTGCCAGGCGGACAAGCGCATCTCGGCACAATGTATTTCGATGCCTGGTTCGAGCGAAGCCAGAGTCGGACGCAAACGGCGCATTGAGCGATCTCTGTCGTCATCGCTGATAGAAGAGGTCGTCATGGAGCCACTGCATCCGCCGCCCGTTGGCCTGCTCGACAAGTATGAAGGGCGCGACGTGCAGCCGCTTTATTCGACGACGGCAATCTCGACCTCGACTTGCGCATGTCGAAAACGCTTGGCGGGCCCGGCGGCGGTACGAACCCCGAGCAATTGTTCGCCGCAGGCTATGCCGCGTGCTTTCATGGCGCGCTCGTATTGCTCGCGGCGCGCGCGGGCATCGCGGTGGAGGGCGCAAGCGTGTCGGTCACGGTCGAATTCGGCCGCGATCCAATGGACGGCCTCTTCGTGCTCACCGCGCACGCGCGCGTTCAGATGCCCGCTATCGACCGCACGACGGCGGAGGAACTCGTGTGCAACACAGAGCGCTTTTGCCCTTATACGAAGATGGCGCATAAGGGCATCGTCAATATAGTTGCGCTTGCAACCGAAAGCGATGCCACGACTCATTCTGCCGGCACGCGCGCCGTCTGATCCATTTCGCTTGCCTGACGCGACGCATCGCGCCGGCTCAACGCGCCCAATGCCAACGCGGCAACGGCTGCCGGAACGGCGAGCAGCGTGAAGACCGCGCCGAATTGCAGGCCCATGCTCATGAGAAGACCGCCGGTCATCGCGCCCGCGACCGCGCCCATGCGTCCTATGCCGAGCATCCATGCCACGCCCGTTGCGCGGCTTCGCGTCGGATAGAACGATGCCGCGAGTGCAGACATCGACGTGACCGCGCTCGTCACCGCTGTTCCCGTCAGGAAGATGAGCACCGCGAGCCAGAACTGATCCGCGACGCCGCGTCCGATCGTCAGCACGAGTGCCGCCGCGAGCACATAGGCGCATGCGTTGACGCGTCGCGGATTGGCCTTGTCCATCACCCAGCCGAGAGACAGGTTGCCGAGAATGCCGCCGAGCGGAAATAGCGACGTCGTGAGCGCCGCGCGTTCGGCGGAGAAGCCTGCGTCTTTGAAGAGCGTCGGCAGCCAGTTGGTCAGCAGATAGAAGATCAGCAAGCCCATGAAATAGGCGAGCCATAACATGGATGTGCCGAAGCGATAGGGCCGCGAAACGATGAGTCCAAGCGCGGACTGGTCCGCGCCGCCGGTGCGCGTATCGGCGGCAGTGAATGTGACGCGCTCGCCTTCGGCAAGACGTGCATCGTTCGAGATACGCCGCAAGACGCGTGCGATTTTCTGCGCGGAGTGTCTTCTCACGACCATGAATTGCGCGGACTCGGGCAGCAGAAAGAGCAGCAGCACCGTGAGCACGATCGGGCCGAGGCCGCCGGCGACGAGCACGCTCTGCCAGCCGAAATGCGGAATGAGCCACGCGGCGCACAGTCCGCCGATCGAAAGGCCCACTGAGAAGCCGCAGAACATCGTGTTGACGACGACCGCGCGAATGCGTGCGGGCGCATATTCCGCCATCAGCGTGACGGCGTTGGGCATTGCCGCACCGAGGCCCAGGCCGGTGAGAAAGCGCCACGCGGTCAGCGTTTCGACCGAGCTTGCTTGCGCCGACGCGAGACTCCACACGCCAAAGAAGAACACGGAAAGCGCGAGCACCGCCTTGCGCCCGATGCGATCGGCAACCGGTCCTGCCGCGAGCGCGCCGATACCGAGACCCACGAGCGCCGCGCTCATCACGGGTCCCAACGCGGCGCGCGTGATGCCCCAATCGCCAATCAACGAAGGCGCGATGAAGCCGACCGCCGCCGTGTCGAAGCCATCGGCCGCGACGACCAGAAAGCACAGGATCAGAATGACCCATTGATACGGCGAAAAGCGTTCGCCGTCGATGAAGCTCTGGACCTCGATGGTCCCGAAGTTCTTTTCCATGCCGGTATGTCTCCATTCATTTATCTAAAAGCAGTCGCGAGGATGCGGCCTTCTTCGTGCCGCAATGCCGCGCTTCAACGCACAGCGGGCGAGAGACTCTTGAACTCGACGCGCCTGATGATGCGGCTCTCCTGTGCGACGATCAGATGCGCGGACGCTTGCAGATAAGCAGGCCATTCGGGATCGTTGTCGCGAGCGGTGCGCCGCTCGTCGTAATCTGCGATGCTCTCGTATCCCCATAAATGCACGACCTGATTCAACGCACCGATGTCGCTCATGTAGAAGCCCACAGGCACGCCGAGGTACCTGAGCTGAATCGGCATCGCCAGATGATCGAACACGTCGATGAATTCAGCCATTCCGCGCGGCTTGATAGTGTAGATGCGGTGATCGATGAATGGCTTGCTCATGCTGCGCTCCTCAATTCGCTGGAATTAGCGCGCTCGTCGATGCGGCCCGCGAGATGTAGTCCGGTGAGATAACCGAAGGTCATGATCGGGCCGAGCGTGATGCCGGCGCCCGGATAGTTGCCGCCCATGACGCTCGCGCGATCGTTGCCGACGGCATAAAGCCCCGGAATCGGCTCGCTGCCTTTGAGTACCTGACCGTGAGGATTGGTCGCGATTCCGTCGAACGTGCCGAGGTCGCCCATCACGATCTTGAGCGCGTAATACGGGCCATCGCCGATGGGCGCGACGCAAGGATTCGGCTTGTGCGAGGGATCGCCGAGATAGCGGTTGAACGAAGTCGTGCCGCGGCCGAATGCGGTGTCCTGGCCTGCCACGGCGTCGCGGTTGTAGTCGCGCACGGTGGCTTCCAGCGCAGTTGCATCGATGCCTGCGCGCCGCGCGAGTTCTGCAAGCGTGCGGCCTTTGACGAGATAGCCGCTCTTCAGATGAGGACCGAGCGGAATCGGCGCGGGCTTCGCGAAACCGAGACCGTATTTGCGAATCGTCTTGTGATCGCAGACGAGCCACATCGACGTTTCTTTATCATCGCGGCACGCTTCGATCATCGCCGCGCCGACATCGTGATAAGAGTTCGATTCGTTGGTGAAACGAACGCCGTCGCGCGTCACGCCGATCACGCCCGGCTTGTAGCGATCGAGCAGATGCGGAAACACGCCGTATTTGCCGCCTTTCAGCGGCACGCGCGAGACGGGCATCCACGCGGCGGGCTGCGGATAGCGGATATCGACGCGGCCGCCCACGCGTTCGGCCATGCGTGCGCCGTCCCCGGTATTGCCCGCGGGAACCGGCGATACATGCTCGCTGCCGCGTCGCACATGGGGATACGCCTTTGCAATGCGTGCGACATCATGCGAGAAGCCGCCGCACGCAAGTACGACCCCACGCCGCGCGGTGATGCGCGTTTCGCTTCCATTCGCCATCACGATCGCGCCCGTCACGCGGCCCTTGACCGTACTGAGTTCCTTCGCGCCCGTGCGTGTATGAATTGGAATGCCGAGATCGAGTGCGGACTTGGCGAGGCGCGCGGCGAGGGCATTGCCGCTCGTGATCTGCACGCCGCGCTTATGCAGCGCGAGTTCCATGATATGGCTCGCGAGCCGCTTGGCGACATACCACGCCGACGCAAGCGATCTAGTCGCGTTGAAGAAGTGCTTGAGATCCGCGCTCGACGAATTGAACATCATGCCGATGAACGTGATCGTCTTGAGTGGCGGACGCAGGCGTGCGATGTCCCTGCCCAGCTCGCGCGCATCGAAAGGCTTTGCGACGACGGAGCGACCCACGTCGACGCCGCCCGGCGCATCTGGATGGTAGTCGGGGTAAAGCGTCGGCAGGAATTTCACCGACGTCTCGCGCTCGAAGAACTCAATCATGCGCGGGCCGTTGTCGAGAAATGCATCGACGGCTGCTTTGTCGTACATCGCGCCCGTTTCGCCACGCATGTACCGAAGCGCCGCTTCGCGCGTATCCTGAACACCCGCTTCCTTCGCGTGGCGATTACCGGGAATCCACAGCACGCCGCCGGAGAATGCGGTCGTGCCGCCGAAGTATTCCTCCTTCTCGACGACGATCACGTCGAGTCCTTGTTTCTTCGCTGTAATGGCCGTCGAAAGGCCGCCTGCGCCCGAGCCGATCACGAGCACATCGCAAGCGAGATCGGACGACCGCGTTACGGTAGTCATGGTGAAGTCCTTTGATTGGAAGCGGGCGCGTCGCGCACCCGTGAGATGAAAGGCCGTGTTTCAGGCGGTGCGCGGCGCCTCGAAGCCGGGACGCGGAACGAGGTCCATCAACATGCATTCGAAGCCGCCATCGACGGCAAGCTCCGCCCCGTTCACGTAGGCCGCGCGCCGGCTCGCGAGAAATGCAACTACCTCGGCGATATCGCGCGGCTCGCCGATGCGCCTGCTCGCGGTCATCGCGCTGCGGCGCGCTTCGACATCGCCTTGTTCATAGAACGCTTTCGAGAGCGGCGTGCGGATCATGCCGGGGCACACGGTGTTGCTGCGCACGCCACGCGCACCCCATTCGGCGGCGATCTGACGCGACAGCATTGCGATGCCGGCCTTGCTCGGGCTATATGCGCCGCTCCAGGTTTGCGGATGATGTGCCGCCACCGATGCGATATGCACGATGCTGCCGGCGCCACGCGCGAGCATGCCGCGACCGAATGCCTGCGCGCATAACATGTAACCGGTGAGATTGACGGCAAGCATCGCATTCCACCCATCGAGGCCGATATCTTCGATGCCGCCCGCCCTCAACAAGCCCGCGTTGTTCACAAGCACATCGACATGACCGAACTTCCGCTCGACCTGATCGCGCGCGCGGTTCACGCTCGCCGCATCGGCAATATCACACGCGATGGCAAGCGCATCGACTCCGCTTGCGCGCAGCGTGTCGGCCACTTCCATGCAGCCCGCTTCATCGCGATCCAGCAATGCGAGACGAGCGCCCGCATCGGCGAATGTCGATGCGATGGCGCGGCCTATGCCGCCCGCCGCACCCGTCACCACACACACGTTCGATTCGAGCCCGAGCCAATGCGGCGTATTGTGATCATGCGCGAGGTGATTAGTCATGCTTGTCTCCTGAGTCCATTCGATGCGAAGGCGACGATGGCCTTGCCTGTGAAAAAAGTATATTCACGGTCATGCACAAAAAATTGGACAAAGGCAGCAGACGACAGGACAATTTGTGCATGAGGAGACGCATGACATGAGGAAAATCCCTAACTACAACCTGTATGGAGAGTCGGCGCGCCCGCCGTGGTATGACGCGTTCAATTTCGAGTGGATCGCCGAGCGCAGCGCGCCGAACGACTGGCATATCGACGCGCATCGTCACGACGCGCTCTTGCAATTTCTGTACATTCGCGGCGGCGGCGGGCAAGTGCTGATCGAGAACAGCGTGATCGATATCTTGCCGCCCTGCGTCATCGTGCTGCCCGCGCAAACGGTGCATGGATTCAACTTCGCGCCGAACGTCGATGGTCTCGTTGTTACCGTCGCGCAAAGATCGATCGAGGCCCTCGCATCGATCGCAGCCCCGGGGCTCATTCCGGTGCTGCAGCGCGCGGGCCTCTCCCGTGTGAGCGCGCAGTCCGTCAAGGAAAGCGCATTCATGACGATCGTCGAATTGCTGGAAAAGGAATTTCGCGCGACGAACCGCGGGCACATGGCGGCGGGCATGTCGCTCCTGATTGCACTTTTCGTGCATGTCTCGCGGCTATGCGAGAGCACGTCCGCGCCGAACGTCGCATCGACGGAAAGACGCGCGCAACAGATCAGGCGCTTCAGGGAGCTGGTGGCCGCACACTTTCGCGAGCATCGCGCGGTGGATTTCTATGCGCAAAGGCTCGGCATGACCGTCACGCAGCTTGGACGTATTTGCCGCGAGGAAATATCGAGCTCGCCGCTTGCAATGATCAACGAGCATCTCGTGCGTGAGGCGCAGCGCGATCTCGTTTATTCGAGCATGTCGGTCAAGCAGATCGCGCATGGATTGGGCTTTGCCGATATCGCCTATTTCAGCCGTTATTTCCGCAAGCAGACCGGCGTCACGCCGACGCAGTTTCAGGCTCAGGCGCATAAGGCGCTCGCCATTCAATAGCCGACGCAATAGCGGCGTCGCCCCAATCCCGGAGGGTTGCCACCGCGGTGCAAGCATGCGATGCTTCGCCGTGCTGTGATTCAGTCAAAACAAGAACGGCACGAGCGAGACCAGTCCGGTTCACTCATCCTGATGAGGAGGGAGCATGATCGCACTGTCATCGTATCGCGCGGCGCACGAGGCGTCGCGGCGTTTCCAGTTCAAGGCACGCACAGCGTTATGCGGCTGGCTCGTCATGAGCGCGGCTGCGAACCTCGCGTATGCGGACGCGCAAACCGGTTATACGCTGCCGCCTCCGCCGAGCGAGTTATACGGCGATCTTTTCGTCGCCGTGCAGACGCAGGGCATCTATCCCGATCAAAAAACCTTCGTCGATGCGGTACCGAAGATCGATCCCGCGCAGATCGTGCAGGCCTATCATCAGCAGATGTCGGTGCCGGGCTTTTCGCTCAAGAACTTCGTCGGGCAGTACTTCACGCCTCCGACGGATCAGGTCATCACGCCGCCGCCGAATCAGACATTGCGAGAACATATCGACTGGCTGTGGCCCGAACTCACGCGTTTGACGACCACCGCCAACGTGCCGCCGAATAGCTCACTGATTCCGATGCCCAAGCAATATGTGGTGCCGGGCGGGCGCTTTCGCGAGGGCTATTACTGGGACACGTATTTCACGATGCTCGGCCTTCAGGAGGCCGGCCGCGAAGATCTCGTCGACGACATGCTCGATAACTTCGCGTATCTGATCGATACGATCGGACATATTCCAAATGGCAATCGCACGTACTATGTAAGCCGGTCGCAACCGCCGTTCTTCTCGTATATGGTCGAACTTGCCGCGCACAAAGAAGGCGGCCGGGTTTATCAGAAGTATTTGCCACAATTGCGCAAGGAGCATAGCTACTGGATGCAAGGCGCGAATACGCTGCAGCCGGGCGGTGCGGTGCGCAACGTCGTGATGCTGCCCGACAAGACCGTGCTCAATCGCTATTGGGACGAACGCGACACGCCGCGTGACGAGTCTTACTCGGAAGATGTAGCCACCGCCAAACAGGTCACGAGCCGTCCGGCGAACGAGGTGTATCGCGATCTGCGCGCGGCAGCCGAGAGCGGCTGGGACTTCAGCTCGCGCTGGTTCGGCGACAACACGACGCTCGCGACGATCCGCACGACATCGATCATTCCCGTCGATCTGAATAGCCTGATGTTCCACCTCGAAACGAGCATCGCGATCGGTTGCGGCGAGGCGCGCGATTTCGGATGCGTCGGCGAGTACATCGGGCGCGCGGCCAAGCGCGCGATCGCCATCAACAAGTATCTCTGGAACAAGAACGGCTATTACGGCGATTACGACTGGAAGCTCGGGCAACCGCGCAATAATCCATCAGCGGCGATGCTTTATCCGCTCTTCGCGAATGCGGCGTGGCCGGATCGTGCGCACAAGACAGCAGAGACGGTCGAAGCGATGTTGCTGAAGCCCGGCGGCCTCACGACGACCACTTACAACACGACGCAACAGTGGGATGCGCCGAACGGATGGGCGCCATTGCACTGGATCGCGGTGCAAGGCTTGAAGCGATATGGGCGCAGCGATCTCGCGCAGCAGATCGGTACGCGCTTTCTTGCCGACGTGAATAACGTCTACAAGACGCAGCAGAAGCTCGTCGAGAAATACATCGTCGAAGGCGAGGGAACGGGCGGCGGCGGAGGCGGCGAATATCCGCTGCAAGATGGCTTCGGATGGACCAACGGCGTCACGCTCAAGCTACTCGACCTCTACGCGCCGGGGCAATAAGACAGCGAAACGACGGCATCGCCGCGGCTCTTCATGCGGCGATGCCTGCATAACAATGCACGTCAACTTTCCTTTTCCTGCTTCCGCCGCCGATATTCCTGCACCGGCACGCCGCCCACGCCCCAGTTCTCCATGTCGACTTCCTGGATCACGACGAACGTAGAGTCGAGCGGTTTGTTCAACACGTCGAGCAACAACTGGCTGACACCTTCGATGAGTTGCGCTTTCTCGTCGGCGGTGACGGCGTTCGTGCCTGCCTTGTTGCCTTCGCGTGTCACCTGAATCGTAACCATCGGCATGGCGATCTCCTTGAGTGAAAAACAGCGACGCGCCCGCGAAGGGCGCATACACAACCGGTGAAGGATCGATCAATGTCCCGCGCTTTGGCCGCCGTCGACGTGCAGGATCTCACCCGTCACGAACGGCGCGGAATCAAGATACAGAACGGCGTTCACGATGTCGCTCATTTCGCCCATGTGTCCCATCGGATGCAGAGCGCCGAGTGCTTCGTGCGTTTCGGGCGCGTGCATCGGCGACTTGATGATGCCGGGAGACACTGCATTCGCGCGAATGCCGGACTTCGCATATTCGATGGCGAGGGACTTCGTCGCAGAATTCAGGCCGCCCTTCGTCAGCGACGCCAGCACCGAAGGCACGCCGCTTACCGCATGATCGGCGAGCGTCGTCGTGATGCTGACGATATGCCCGCTCTTGTTCTTCTCCATTTGCTCGATGGCGAGTTGAGTGACATGGAAGAAGCCGTTCAGATTCACGTTCAGGACGGCCGCATAGTCTTCCTGCGTATATTGCGTGAAGGGTTTGGCGATGAAGATGCCCGCGTTGTTGACGAGCGTATCGATGCGGCCGAACTTGGCGATCGCCGCATCGACGACGCGTTGCGCGGTGGCGCGATCGCCGATATCGCCCGCGACAGCCACGACGTTCGGATCGTCCGGCTGCCGAATGGAACGGGCGGTTGCGACGACGCGATAACCTTGCGCGCGAAAGGCATTGACGATTTCAGCGCCGATGCCTTGCGACGCGCCGGTGACGATAGCGACTTTGTTTGCGTTGCTCATGATGAACCTCGATAGATGTTGATGTGGGCCTGTTGCGGATCGGACCGAAGGCTCCGATGGCTTGTAATGTAGGCTCTTCGAGATTCGTTGCGTACACACGCGGTGGACAATCAGTCTTGCGCGCGAGGAACAAATGCATCGCAGGAGAAATCGATCAGATGAATGACTCAACGGGAGCAATGACATGAGCTTGCAAAACGTAAAGGCATTCGTATTCGATGTATTCGGAACCGTCGTGGACTGGCGCGGCGGGATTGCCCGCGAGGCCGCGCCGTTCCTGCAGCGCTACGGCGCGACCGGCTTGAAGCCTGAGGCCTTCGCGGATGCATGGCGCAGCCGCTACGTGCCCGCGATGCGCAAGATCATCAGCGGCGAGCGATCGTTCGTGCGGCTCGATGTGCTGCATCGCGAGAATCTCGTGGACCTCCTGCCGGAATTTGGCATCAATCCTGAAGCGGTTCCTTCGGAGGCGCTGGACGAACTGAACCTCGCGTGGCATCGACTCGATCCGTGGCCCGATTCGATCGCGGGTTTGCAACGGCTCAAGGCACGCCATATCATTGCGCCGCTTTCGAACGGCAATATCAGGCTGATGGTGGATATGGCGAAGCGCGCAGGCTTGCCCTGGGATGCGATTCTCGGCGCGGAGATCGCGCAGATTTACAAGCCCGATCCGCAGGCTTATCTGCGCACCGCAGACGTTTTGATGCTGAAGCCAGAAGAAGTCTGCCTCGTCGCCGCGCATAACGACGATCTCGCAGCGGCAAGAAAGTGCGGCTTGCGCACTGCGTTCGTCTCGCGTCCGTATGAGCGCGGCCCGGGTCAGTCAGTCGATTTGGAAGCTGAGAGCGATTGGGATGTCGTCGCGAACGACATGAACGAACTGGCCGACGCCGTGGGCGCCTGAGCGCCGCAAGCATCGGCCTGTAAGGGATGTTATGCGGCACCTTCGACGATGCGGAAATCGCGCACGACGGAATCGCCAAGTACTTCCAGTGCGTGCTGATAGGTCGCGCTGTTATAGGCGGCGACGGCTGCATCGAGCGAATCGAATTCGATGACCACCGTGCGCTCGATGACGCCTTCGCCTTGCACCATCGCCGCGACGCCGCGGACGAGCGGACGGCCACCGCCTTCCGCGATGGCTTGAGTTGCGATCTTCGCGTATTCGGCGGCCTGCTCGGGCTTCATGATCTTCTTGTACACGCTGACCCAATATCCTTTTGCCATCTGTATCTCCAGTGTTTGACGGGCGCTTTGCGCCATGAGGCGAACGCAACGCGCATGTGCGTTCAGTCCGGCGGCCAGCATAACAAATTCTCGGGCGTTAATGCCCCGTGCGACTCGCGCCGTCGATTCTGCGTGTTTCCGGGAAAGGTGCTTTCCTGTGCTAGGGGTTAACCCGGAATAACCAGCGTCATAGACTGCTATCACTGCTTTCGAACGACACCGCGTTCGAAGCCAGGCACCTCATAACACTGGAGTTTCATCATGAAGTCGATCATTCGCGCAGCCATCGTCGCAACCGCTCTCGTCATTCCCGTCGCTTCGTTCGCCCAAAGCCAAATCACTCGGGCGCAAGTTCGTGCCGAACTCGCAGAATTGCAGAGCGTCGGTTATCACGCGGGCGACGGCGATCAGGCGCATTATCCGGAAGCGATCCAGGCAGCCGAAGCGAAACTCGCAGCACGCGATGGCGCGACGGCTTATGGTGGCGCCGCTAACGGCACGTCGCAATCGGGGGGTGCACGCGTATCGCAATCGGACTGGAATGCGATGTACTCGCGCTGAGGCGTGAATGCCCGAAGCGGTCTTTCATGGCCGCTTCAGGCGAAGGATTCAGTCCGCGGCGTATTTGCGGTCGAGTTCATCGAAGAGCGGCTTGTTCACGAGCCGTTGACGTTCGGCGAACGGCGCGACGACTGCCGGATCTTCATCGAGCCGTCCCTGCGATTTCAATGCGCCGAGCGCAGTCTGCATGCCGCGCACGGCGCTTTGCAATGCTGCATTCGCATAGAGCACGAGACTGAAGCCCATCCGCGCAAGATCTGCCTGATCCGTCACGGGCGTCTTGCCGCCGATTACGATGTTGATGAGTTGCGGTGCATCGAGCAGCTTGGGAAGCGAGGCGATTTGCTCCGGGGTTTCGATAGCTTCGACAAATAGAATGTCGGCGCCCGCTTCGACGAATGCACGCGCGCGTTCGATCGCCGCATCGAAGCCTTCCACCGCGCATGCATCGGTGCGTGCGATGATCAGAAAGTTATCATCTTCGCGCGCATCCACCGCCGCGCGTATCTTGCCTGTCATTTCATTCGTCGAGATCACGGCCTTGCCCGCGAAATGGCCGCATTTCTTCGGCGTTACCTGATCTTCGAGTTGAATTGCATCGGCGCCCGCGCGTTCCAGCGTGCGCACCGTATGACGCACGTTGAGCGCGTTGCCGAAGCCCGTATCCGCATCGACGATGAGCGGCACGTCCACGGCATCGCGAATGCGCGACGTATGCTCCGCGATTTCCGCGAGGCCGATGAAGCCGAGATCCGGCATGCCGAGCGACATGTTCGTCACGCCCGCGCCGGTGATGTAGATCGCTTCGAAACCCAGATCGGCCGCGACGCGCGCGCTCATTGCATTGAATGCGCCGGGCAAGAGCAGGGCGCTGCGTGCGTTCACCCGTTCGCGAAAGGCGGCACGGCGGCGTGAAGAGGAAGTGGTCATGGTTTCGGTTCCGGAAAGTGAATTCGTGTCTCGCGTCGACGTTTCGCCCGCGTCTGCAATGCTAACCCGCGATGCACTTGGGCGCTTGCGCGGCTATTACGCGAAGCGGAACAGTGCACGCCCGGAATCGCGCAACACGATGGTACGCAGCGATGCGTCCGGAATCCAGCGGTCGAGCGCATCGCGCGACGCCTCGTAGTCGATCAGCCTTTGATGTTGCGTGTGCGGCCAGTCGCTGCCCCAGACGAGCCGTGCGGCGCCGAATGAACCGAGCAAGGCGGACGTGAGCGTTTGCCCGAGCGCGATGCCGTTTTCGCTACGGACGCTGCGATAGGCCGCCGATAACTTGACCCACACGCGCCCGCTCTTCGCCGTCGTCAGAAGATAGCGAAAGCCCGGATCGTCGATGCCGAATGCGGGATCGGGACGGCCGAAATGATCGACCACGATCGTGCAGCCTTGTTCGAGCAGCGGCGTGATGAGCATCGGCAGATCCACCGCATCGCGATGAATCTCGACATGCCAGCCGAGCGCATTGATGCGCCCGAACAATTCGCGCCAATGCGCCGCGCGCAGGTCGGGCAGCGCAAGGCCGATAAGATTCAGCCGCATGCCGACGACACCACGCGCCGCGAGACGCTGCAATTCGCCATCGCTGATCGAAGAATCGATGACGGCCACGCCGCGAAAGCGCTGCGGATAGCGCTGCAACACATCGAGGAAAAATGAATTGTCCGTGCCCAGGAAACTGGGCTGCACGAGCACTGAATGCGATATGCCGTTCGCGCGCAAATGTTCCGCGTAGGCATCGAGCGTCGCATCGTAGTCGGGTGCGTGACGACGATGCGGTGCAAGCGGAAGCCCGCGCACGAAGACATGCGCGTGACTGTCGATCGCTTCGATTGCGGCGGGCGTCGATGCGAGCCATTGCGCGTCGGCGAGCGTGGAGTGAAGTGAAGGCGTCATGGATAGATCAGACATGCGTGGGCGAGCGCTCGCTCGATGCGGTTTGAGCGGGCACGGTTGCGATGCGACGGCCCTTCGTTTCGGGCAACAGCAACGCGGCCACGACGACGAGTCCATACGCGATGCCCGCGTCGATGCCGAGCGCCTGTCCTATCGGCATCGAATTGCCCATGTGCCCGACGAGCACCGGAAAAACAGCAGACACCACGCGCCCGAAGTTGTAGCAGAAGCCGACGCCCGTGCCGCGCACACCTTGTGGATACAACTCGTTGAAGAGCGCGCCGAGCGTCGCCGGAATGCCTGCGGAGAAAAGGCCGAGCGGAAAGCTCAGCATGAGCATCGCAACATCGCCGATGGGCAGAAATACATAGACATTGACCGTGACCGCGCAGCAGATCGCGAAAAGAATCACGTTTTTCCGGCGGCCGATCTTGTCCTGCAGCCACGCACTCACAAAGCATCCGATGATGAACGCGGTAATCACGACGGCCAGATAGCCGCCCGTGCCGAGCACCGACAAATGGCGCTCCGTTTTGAGGTAAGTGGGAAGCCATGTGGTGATGGCGTGATAACCGCCATGCGCGCCGAGTCCAATCAATCCGCCTACGATCGTCGTGCGCAATACCGAAGGATGAAAGATGCCGGCGAGGATCGCGAATGTGCCCTGACGTTGCGCATGATCCTGTCCGGCGGGTTTCGATTCGCGCGGCGGTTCTTCGATATTGCGGCGCATATAAACAACCAGCAGCGCCGGAAGGAGGCCGACCGCGAACAGCACGCGCCAGGCCCAATCGGGCGAAACCCACGAGAACACGACGGTATAGAGCAATACCGCGCCGGCCCAGCCGAAGCCCCACGCGCTTTGCACAATGCCCATAGCCTTGCCGCGATGTTTCGCGCGAATCGTTTCGCTGAGCAATACTGCGCCTGCCGTCCATTCGCCGCCGAAGCCGAGTCCCTGAAGCGATTTGAGCACGAGCAACTGCTCGAAATTCTGCGCAAAGGCGCTGAGAAACGTAAATAGCGAAAACCAGAGAACGGTCACCTGCAAAGCTTTGACGCGCCCGATGCGATCGGACAGCACGCCCGCCAGCAGGCCGCCCAATGCGCCCGCGACGAGCGTCGCCCCACCGATCAAGCCAGCTTGTCCTTTACCGATGCCCCATGTCGCGATGAGGGTCGGGATGACGAGACTGAATACCTGCGTATCGACGCCATCGAGCGCCCAGCCTGCGAAGCATCCCCACAGCGTGCGTCTCTCCGCCGTGGAAATTTCACGGTACCAATTCATCTTGCGTCTCCTGTGCTGGCCTCGGGCCGGCTCTTGTTCAATATGCCACTGCATTCTAGAAACGAATGCCGGCCTCGCATACTATGGATACGTTCGTTTTTCATAGCATTTTGATATGCTGGCCGCATGGAGACGCGCAACCTCAAATACTTTCTCGCCGTAGTCGATGCCGGCAGCGTGACGCGCGCGGCTGACGTGCTCGACATCGCGCAACCTGCTTTGAGTCAGGCGCTTTCCCGCATGGAACGCGATCTGGGCGTCAAGCTATTCGAGCGCACGCGCCGCGGCGCGCAATTGACACCGGCAGGCGAGGCGATCGTCGAAGACATACGATTGAGCGTCGCGCGCATCGATGCCGCCTCGCATCGCGCGCGGGAAATCGGCGCGCAGCGTGGTGGGCGCCTGACGATCGGCTTTGCATCGGCGGCGCTTTTTAGTCTCTTGCCTCGCGCGATTGCCGCGCTGCGCGAGGAAGTGCCCAACGTCGAGCTCATGCTTAGGGAAATGAGCAATGCGGAGCAGGCGAGGGCGCTGGAGAAAGGCACCATCGATATCGGTTTGCTGCATACGCCCGTCGCGGTGGGCGGACGCATGCGCGAGAAGCTGATCGTAAGAGAACGCTTGCTGGCCGTGCTGCCGCGCGCTTTTGCAGTCGGCGAAGATGGAAAAGTAGGCCTGAAGGACCTATCCGATGCGGGGCTGGTGTGGTTCCCCGGCGATCAGTTGCCGGTCGTGCGCGCGGGCATCCTGAGTGCTTTTCGTAAAGCGGGCTGCGAGGCGAATGTCGTGCAGGACGCGAATCGCTCGCTGACCGTGCTTGCCTGCGTTGCGGCGGGATGCGGCGCATCGCTTTTGCCGCAATCGGTAACCGCGCTGCAATTTGCCGGCGTGCGCTTTTGCGATGTGCGCGACGGGGATAACCTGCCGCAATTCGAACTCAGCGCAATATGGCCGACGCGCTCGCGTCCTACACTCGCGGATCGCTTCGCAGCCTTGCTCGAAGCATGAGGAGACATGCATGAACGAGATTCCGAACGATCTGCCGCTGCCGGATGGCATTCGCGCGCGCATGATCGAGAACGGCAATGGCCTTTCGATGCACGTGCTCGAAGCCGGGTTCGACGCGCCTGGGAGGCCATGCATCGTGCTACTGCACGGCTTTCCGGAACTCGCCTATAGCTGGCGAAAGGTCATGAAGCCGCTCGCGGATGCGGGGTTTTATGTCATCGCACCCGATCAGCGAGGTTATGGACGCACGATGGGCGGCGCTACCTTATTCGATGCCGATCTCGACGAGTTCAACTTTCCGAACCTCGTGCGCGATGTACTCGGTCTCGTATCGGCACTCGGTTATCGCAGGGTTGCATCGGTAATCGGTCATGATTTCGGCTCGCCCGTCGCCGCGTGGTGTGCATTGATTCGCCCGGATGTGTTCGCGTCCGTCGTCATGATGAGCGCGCCCTTCGCGGGGCCGCCCGCATTCGCGTTCAATACCGCGAAGAACGACGCGAGGCTCGCGCGCGTCGAAACGGCTCCATCGGTGATGGCGGAGGCCGTGGCCGGGCTCGCATCGCTCGATCCGCCGCGCAAGCACTATCAATGGTATTACTCGGGCGCGCAGGCCAATGACGATATGCGGCACGCGCCGCAAGGGCTCGCCGCATTCTTGCGCGCGTATTACCACGTCAAGAGCGCGGACTGGCCGGGCAATCATCCTCATCCGCTTGGGTCGGTGACACCGGATCAACTCGCGATGCTGCCGACGTATTACGTCATGCATGCGGATGCAACGATGCCGCAGACCGTCGCGGAACATATGCCCGCTGCGGATCATATCGCGACCTGCGCGTGGCTGCCCGATCGGGATTTGAACGTCTATGCAAGCGAATATGCGCGCACCGGATTTCAGGGCGGATTGAACTGGTATCGCTGCGGCACCGACCCGCGCTATGCGGCCGATTTACGGACCTGGTCGGGACGCACGATCGACGTGCCCTCATGCTTCATCGCGGGCGCTAGCGATTGGGGCTGCTACCAGCGTCCGGGCGACTTCGAAGCGATGCGCGTCCTGGCGTGCACCGATTTTCGCGCGACGCATCTGATTGAAGGCGCGGGGCATTGGGTGCAACAGGAACAACCGAGTACAGTCGCCAGTCGCATTCTGCGCTTTCTGCGGCAGGATGCGCCCGCCATCTAGCGTGTGTGCCTGAAAGTTGTATCGAGACGTGTATGACGTTTCTTGATGTAAGAGCTGCCGATGCGTCGGCGATTTTCAGGAACTTCATCAAAAGCGCGATTGTCCACGAGCCTCGCGGCCTTTGAAGGTCGGCATCAACCGCGAGGAGAGTATCGATGGATAAAGGACGTGTTGCCGCGCTCGACGCAGGCCGGGCGCTCGCGATCGTCGGGGTAGTTGCAGTACACCTGTCGTTTCAGTTCCCCAATCTGCCCGGTGCAGTGACGCTCATTGCGCGCATGGGCCAATATGGCGTGCAGTTATTTTTCGTGATCAGCGCGATCACGATCTTCATGACGCTCGAAATGGATCACGCGCGCTGCGCGGATGCGCGTCATGTCACGCTGCGCTTCTATATCAAGCGCTTCTTTCGCATAGCACCGCTGTATTACGCGGCGATTGCGGTATATGGCCTCATCAGCTATGGCGCGACGCGCTCGGGCATCGAGCGTGCATGGGTTCTCGGTGCGCATGGCCCGATGGACGTGTTGCTCAACATGCTCTTTCTGCATGCGCTTTCGCCGACCGCAATCAATAACGTCGTGCCTGGAGGATGGTCGATCGGTGTCGAAATGCTGTTCTACATGATTGCGCCGCTGCTGTTTTTCCTCGCGATGAATCGCGCGCGCCTGTTGGTCGCTACGGTCTTGCTGCTGTGTCTCTCGTATGCGGCGATGTCGATGAGCGATTGCAACGGCGGCCTCGACTGCAATGTCGCCAATAACACCTTCAGCTACTTTTGGCCGCCCGTGCAAGGACCGTGCTTCATCGTCGGCATGTGGGGCTGGTATGCATTCCGCCCGCATTTGCTCGGCGCATCCGATGTCACGCGGCGCGTATCGTGGCTTTATTTTTCGCTTGCACTGGGTTTCGCACTCGCGACCGCTGCGCTCGGCGTATGGCTCGACAAGGCGCATGCGCTCGCGCCCGTATTCGCCGCATGCAGTGCCGTGGCGTTTCTGCTGTTCGTGTGTTCACATCACGCCCGCAAACGTCGCGATAGCGCGCCGGCAGCGCCGCGCGCCCGGTTCGTCCGACACTGCGCCGCCGCGCTCGGACGCGAAAGTTATGGTATTTATCTCTGGCACTTCATATGCGTCTACATGACGTTTCATTTCTTCGACCGCACGTTCGGAGAGAAGAATGGCGAGACTTCACTCGCCCTATTCGGCGCGACGCTGATCGCTGTGCTCGTCGTCTCCTATGTACTGTCACGCGTGTCGGATCGACTGATTCAAGGGCGTGCAACACGCTTGTCGAGACGCCTGCTCGCATGGGTCGATCGACGTTTTCACCTGACGCGTGACGCCTAGCCGTGAGGATGCGATGCGCCGCGAACGGTGTGCGGGCTTCGCATCGAATGTAGTGATTTCACGCCGTGTCCACGCGTGCGATACAACACCATGCTCGCGGCGAGCGTCGCGAGTTCTGTGACGGCGACGGTCATCCAGATGCCATTAGGCCCGAACCATTGAGTGAGTAGCCACAGCATCGTCAACAGCAACACCCAGCTACGCAGCAGCGCGACGATCATCGAAGCGAGCGGCGCCTCGATGGCAGTCAGATAGCCGCTGATCGCGACATTGATTGCGGCCGGCAGGAACGCGAGTGCACACCACGGCAAGGCGTCGCGCAGAAGCGCTTGCGCCGCCGCACTATCGGGCACGAAGAGCGCGCCCAGCGGTTGTGCAAGCGTGAGAAGCGCGAAGGCGGCGGCGAGCGCGAAACCGGCGGTAACCAGGATGCCGATCGAAAATGCGCGCGATACGGCGTGCGCGTTGCCCGCGCCGCGCTGAAAGCTCACGATCGGTTGCATGCTCTGCACGAGCGCGACCATCGTGACCGACGCGATCATCGTCATGTATTCGACGACTGCGAACGCGACGAGACCCGTTTCGCCCAGCCAGCGCAACACCGCGTGATTGAATGCGAAGAGCGTGACGCTCGGCGCGATCTCGCCGAGAAACTCTGATCCGCCGTTATAGGCCATGCGCCACGCATGGTCGAGGCGTGCGAATGCACGGGCGACGGGACGAACGTGTTGCGCCCTCACGAAGTGATAGGCCAGCATGGGGATGCAAGCAAGCGCCTGACTGATGCCCGAAGCAAGCGCCGCGCCGCGCATGCCCCATTGCATGTGACTCACCATCCACCATGTCAACGCGACGTCGGCGATGCCGCCCGCGATCAGGCAGACGAGCCCGAAACTCGCCGCACCCTCGATGCGCAAGAAGAGTTCGAGTGCATAACATGCTGTCGGAAAGAGAACGAAAGGCGCATAGGCATGCAGGAAATCGTTTGCGAGTCGCGCGAGTTCGCCGCGAGCGCCTGTCCATTGCACGAAGGTATCGGCATAAGAATGAGTCGCGAGTGCGAACGCCACGCCGGAGAACCCCAACAGCCAGAGCGCCTGCGTGAACGCTTCCGCGGCCTCGCGTTCGCGCTGCTCGCCGAGCAATCGCGAGACGAGCGTCGATCCGCCGACACCGATCATCACGCTGAACGCGTAGGGCAGATAAAGCAAAGGGACGAGCAGATTCAACGCGGCAAGCGCATCGGCGCCGACATGACGTCCGATGAAGATGCCGCTGATGACCGAATGCATGCAGTACACCCATGCGGCAAGCACGGTGGGTACGGCGAAGTTCGAATATTGACGAACGAGCGAAATGTTGTTGTTGAGCGAAACCATGACTGACTACCCGAGATAACTCGCAGACACGCCAATACGAGCGCGACGCATTCGACGTGCGAGGCAAAAGCTTATGGCATGGCGCATGAGCGCTGTATGAGCGCGCCGATGAAGCTCAGGCGGGCCGCATATGAATGAAACGAGACTGCGTAGCGCGCGGTCTGGCGGCGCGAGAAAACGCCAGCGGGCTAGAGAGGAAAGACGTGACGGGCCTGACGGCGCATGATGCGCGTATGCCGCTTCAGGTTTTCACCATGCATCGAATGCGATGCGGTGATTGGAGTGGCGAGCGCGAATGAAGGTTCCTTCGCGTGCTCTTAAGCGAATCATGATTCGCACAGGATCGTTAAAAGCTAGGTTCCGGATGCCTCCAGGGGCCGATCCGTTTTCGCGCGCAAGCCATAGGCGGTGAGCATGCGATACAGCGTGACACGAGAAATCCCCAATTCATCCGCGGCTTCACCGAGACGTCCGCGGTGACGCAACAGCGCCACTTCGATGGCTTGCCGCTCTGCCGCCTCGCGTGCTTGCGCGAGCGTCATAGGCGCGGCCTCCGCATATTCGCCCAGTTCGAGATCGCTCGCGAGAATCTGCCGTCCTTCGGACATGACGATTGCGCGCCGCACGCGATTGATCAACTCGCGCACATTGCCGGGCCAGCCATAGTTATGAAGCGCCGCGATTGCGCACGGTGCAAAGCCGCGCAGCCGCCGGCTCGCATCCTTTCTGAAGCGATCGAGCATGTGATTCGCGAGCAGTTCGATGTCTTTTCCGCGCACGCGCAGCGGCGGCTCGTCGATCTGCAACACGCACAGGCGATGGTACAAGTCCGCGCGGAAGCGTCCTTCCAGCATCGCCGTTTGCATATCGACGTGCGTCGCGGAGATGATGCGCACATCGACGTCCGTCGTGCCTTGCCCGCCCAGACGCTCGATCTTGCGCTCCTGCAGGAAGCGCAACAGGCTCGCCTGGCTTTCGAGCGGCAAATCGCCGATTTCATCGAGAAAGAGCGTGCCGCCGTCAGCTGCTTCTACACGTCCGATCTTGCGTTGATTCGCGCCGGTGAACGCGCCGCGCTCGTAGCCGAAAAGTTCCGATTGCAGAAGATGCGCCGGTATCGCGCCGCAGTTGATCGCGACGAACGGCTGCTCGCGCCGCACTGAGCGCTCGTGAATCGCAACTGCCGTGAGTTCCTTGCCGGTCCCCGATTCGCCGGAGATGAAAACGGGCGCATCGGTCATTGCGACTTTGCGAATCGAGCGATAGAGCGCCTGCATCGCATCGCAAGAGCCGACCATGCTGCCTTCCCTGCAATCGTCCTTGCGTGGATCATTGCTGGCAGTGTCGTGCAGTGAAACCATCCCGTATGCATGCCCGACTGCGTCGACGATACGGTCCGCGGAAGAGGGCACCGTCACATAGTCGAAGCAGAAATCGCGAATCAGCCTGCAAATCTCGGGGTTGTCGACATGCTCGGCGTCGACGGTCGCGACCCAGCCGATCTGATAACTTGCAAGCAGTGCGGTGAGCGCGGCGGCTTCCGCGGAAAAGCCGCGCGTCGTCAGATCGACGATGCCGGCGGCGGCACGTTTGCCGTGTTTGGCGGATTTGGGCGGCTTCGCCGGATCGATGCGCTCGATGGTCCAGCCGCGATCATGCAAGCGCCCGGACAAATCCTCCGATACGGCGCGACCCACGAAGTAGAGTGTTCTGGCTTCCCCGTGCATGGCTTTTCCCGGCTTTTTTAGGTGTAGCGGCCAGTATGCTCCCGGTTGCCGCAATGTAGAACGCCTCGCAAACGATAACCCGATTTTGAATGTTTACATTGATCGGTGGAATCGATTGAAATTGTCAGAGCATTTTTTGCATTACGGCCGTGCTGAAATTTATTGTACGTGCGTGCTTTATCGACTGGGTCATATGCGGTATGGCTTCCATCGCATGCGGCGGCCGGAACGAATTACTTATTCGCTTATGAATATGTTTAGCTATGAAAGTATTTGTGCAGTCGAAACTGGCCCGCGCTGAAATATCAGATAATTATTTCCTTCATGCATTTTTTGAATTTGCGGCGCACACATTGCGGGCGTAGAGTTCGTGAGCGCGTCATCGTCTGATGAATACTCGTTCGAATATGGAAAAAGCAGAGAACCGCACTTCAACACATCAGCCGCGTTTGCTTCTGGTCGACGACGATCCGGCGATGATCCGCATCATCGGCGAAATGCTCGCGGAATTTCCCAACCAGCGCTTCGCCACGACCGGCGAGGCCGCGCTGGCCCTGGCGCGCGAATCGACGCCGGACCTGATTCTTCTCGACGCGAATCTGCCCACCATGACGGGCTTCGATGTCTGCGAGATATTGAAGAGCGACACGAACCTCGCGCGCGTGCCAGTCATATTCATCACGAGTCACGACGCGCCTGCGCTCGAAGTCGATGCGTTTCGCATGGGCGCCGCCGATTACGTGATCAAGCCGCTTGTCGCGCCACGCCTGCGCGCGCGCGTGCGCGCGCAGCTTCGCTTGAGGCATCGCGTGATGGAGGCGCAGGCAGCGAAGCCCGCCATGACGAAACCCACGGGCGTGCGCGTGCTCGGCATCCTCGAGGACGACATGCTCGAGGCGCATCGCCACGCGCTCGAAGCCATCGGCGCACTCGATCGGGTGAAGGATTGCGAAGCCGCGCTGCGTCTTGCACAAAGCAAGGAGCCGGACGCGATCGTGCTTGATGCGCGTTGCTGCCATAACCCTTGCGAAGCCGTGCGTACATTGCTTGCGGAACTGGCTCACGTGCCCATCGTCGTGCTGGCCGATGCGCGCGATGTCGAAACGGAGCAATGTACGCTCGATGCCGGCGCGGCGGATGTCATCGCAAGGTCCGTCAAATCTGCCGTGCTGCAGGCGCGCGTGCAAGGCGCGCTGACCTCGGCGCGCCAAGCGCGGGAAGAATTGCGCGCGCAACTGGAATCGGCCGGTGGCGCAAGCGTGCACGCGTTCCCTGTATTCGCTCGCGACACGCGCGGGGGCTAGGTTATAGCGTCGTCTTTATCTCACACCTGTTCCAGCATATCGCGCGCGATCTCCGAGGCGCGCGCGAAATCGAGCGCACGCACGCGCGCGAGGAATTGCTCGAAGTCTGCGCGGTACACGCCCGGCGCATGCGGCGACAGCTTCTCGGATAGTGCGATCGCTTGCAGATTCGATGCATCGAGCAATTCGATGATCGTGGTGAGACGAGCGCGCCAGTTTTCATCATCGATCGGCGACGTGTTGGTCTCCGGCTTCACGGACGACGACGGCTGACCGAATTCATCGACGAGTTGCGTGACGCTCGATGCAAGCAAAGCCTGCATATGCGGCAGTTTCACGCGCGCTGCGTCGAGCAAATGCGCATCGGTTTCGAGCGTGCCTGCGAGTTTCGCGAGCGCCGCCGCGCCGATCGTGCCTGCGCTGCCCTTGATCGCATGCAGCATCGATGCGGCGCTTTGCGCGTCGTGTGCCGCGAGCGCCTTCGCAAGCTGCGCCAGTTGCTTGTCCGTCTGCGCGCTGAAGCGGCCGAGCGCATTGCGGATCAAATCAATATTTCCGCCGAAGCGCGCGATGATCGAATCGCGCGGCTCGATGATCGACTCGGCACTAGCCTCGTGCGTATCCGCCTCCATGTGCGCTCGTCCCGTGTGCGCGCGCAGCACCGCTACGAGCCGTTCGACATCGATCGGCTTGCCGACGTGATCGTTCATGCCGGCCTGCAAGCAGGCGTCGCGATCCGCGCCCGATGCATTCGCCGTCATCGCAATGATCGGCAGCGTGGCGAAACGGCCATCTACGCGAATCAGGCGCGTCGCTTCGAGGCCGTCGAGATCGGGCATCTGCACGTCCATCAGCACGGCATCGAAGCGGCCATTCGCCGTCACGATCCGATCGACGCCTTCGCGCCCGCCATCCGTGAGCGTCACGGACGCGCCTTCCGCAAGCAGCAGGCCTTCGGCGACCTGACGGTTGAGCGCGTTGTCCTCGACCACGAGTAACGAAAGTCCCGCGAGGCGGCGCGTTTTCTTCGCAGGCGGCCGGGTGTCGCGCGGGATCGCTTCGTTATTGCGAGGCAGCGCGGCGCGGATTGCGGCGGCGAGCTGTCGCGGTGTCACGGGCTTCGTGAGAAAACCGGCGAAGGGAGCGGCGCCGCCGTCCTGCGATTCTTTCAACACCTCTCGTCCGAAAGCAGTGACGAGCAGCACGAGCGGCGGCGTCGCGCGGCCCTTCATCGTGCTGATCTGCCTTGCGGTGTTCAGGCCGTCGAGTCCCGGCATACGCCAGTCGAGCAGGGCGATGTCATAGGGCGCATCGCCGAGCGCAGCATTGCCGACGCGCTCGACCGCCTCGGAGCCGCTCGTCACGATGTCCGCCTGCCAGCCAAGCGCGCGCACCGTGCGCGACATGATCTCGCCCGCAACCGCGTTGTCGTCGGCGATGAGAATACGCGCGCCATGTTCGGGGATAGCGACGATGTCATGCGTCGCCGCACCGGACGTGTCCACGCCGAGCGTGATGTCGAACCAGAAGCGGCTGCCTTCGCCGACGCGGCTTTCGACTTCGAGCTGGCTGCCCATCATGGCGACGAGCCGCTTGCTGATGACGAGTCCGAGGCCGGAGCCGCCGTAACGCCGCGACGTCGATGCTTCCGCCTGCGTAAAGCCCTCGAAGATACGCTCCAGTTGTTCCTCGCTGATGCCGATGCCGCTGTCGCTCACGGCGATGCGCACGCGCACCGCATCGCCCGCTGTCTCGTTCGGGTCTTCGCATCGATGCACGCTCACGACGATCTGTCCCGTCGACGTGAACTTGAGCGCGTTGCCCGCAAGGTTGATGAGCACCTGCTGAAGCCGGAAGCTGTCGCCGACGAGCACCGTGGGCAAGGATGGATCGAGGTCGAATAGCACTTCGACATCTTTCGCGCCCTGATTGCCGGCGAGCACGATGCCGAGCTCCTGCATCAGCTTCTCGGGCTCGAATGGATGGCTGTCGAGTTGCAGCTTGCCCGCCTCGATCTTCGAATAGTCGAGGATGTCGTTGAGCAGGTTCAGCAGTGATTTCGCCGCGGTTTCGGCCTTGCTCACATACTCCTGCTGGCGCGCATTGAGCGCCGTCAGTTGCACGAGATGCAGCATGCCGAGCACCGCGTTCATCGGGGTGCGGATTTCGTGGCTCATGTTCGCGAGAAACGACGACTTCGCCGCGCTCGCCGCATCTGCCTGTTCCTTCGCATTGCGCAGATGGAATTCCAGCTCGTATTGATCGGTGACGTCGTAGTTCACGCCGGTCATCACGACAGGCGTGCCGCTCGCGTTGCGCTGCGTGCGCAGGCCGCTCTGGATACGACGCGTCGTGCCATCCGGCAGCACGATGCGAAACGGCGGCAAGGTCTCGGTTTCACCCGCGGCGGCGGCGCGCAGGCCCGCCATGATCGCGTCGTGATCGTCGGCATGAATGCGCAGACGCCAGTGCTCGAAGTGCAGGCCGTTGTCGAGCAGTTCCGGCGGGTATTGGTACAGCTCGAACATGCGGGCGTTCCAGTGCAGCTTGCCCGTTGCCAGATTCCAGGACCAGATGCCCAGCTCGGCGATGTCCGCAGCGAGCAGCAACTGGTCGCGCGCGTGAGCCAGTTCGGTCCGCTCCTTTCTCTGCCGGGAAATATCCGTGATGACGGATACAAAATGCAAAGCGCCATCGAGCCGCATCGCGCCCGTGGACACGTGCGCGGGAAACGATGTGCCGTCCTTGCGCTGGCCCGCCAGCTCGCAATCGGCGGTCGCGACACCGTTTTCGCCCTTGAATTGCATAATGTATTCGTTATACGCATCCAGATGTGGCGGCGGCACCAGCATCCGGATGTTCTGCCCGATGACCTCGTCCGCCTTGTAGCCGAACACCTTTTCGCCGGCCGAGTTGAACGAGCGCACGGCGCCGCGCTCGTCCACGGTGATGATCGGACTGATCGCGGTGTCGAGCACGGTTTGCGTCGTCGCGAGGCTGCGGGCGAGTTCCTGCTCGATGCGCGTGCGTGCGGTGACCTGGCGCACGAGGCGCGCACCGAACATCGCCAGCACGAGCGCGAGGACGGTCGTAACCGAAGCGTGCCAGAGTGTGTCGCGCCACCACGGCGCGAGGATCTCATCCTCCGAGAGCGCCGCCGCGACGAAGAGCGGATAGTCCTGCAATTCGCGCAGGCTGTTCAGGCGCGTGATGTGATCCTGCGAAGAGCGCGTCGTGAACACCCCGGAGCGGCCCAGCTCCAGATGCGCGCGATAAAGCGCCGTGTCGGTCACGTTCTTGCCGACGAAGCGGTCCTCGAACGGACGGCGCACGACCATCACGCCTGAGTTCAGGACGAGCGCCGCCGCGCCCGATTGTCCGAGATCGAGGCTGTCGTAGAAGCGCGAGAAGAAGTCGATGTCGATGGTCGCGAGGGCGACGCCCGCAAAGCTGCTGTCGGGCGCATCGATGCGACGCGATATCGGCACGATCCACTTGCCGGTCGAGCGGCTCCTGACCGGCGGGCCGATATGCGAGCCTTGATCGGTATGTGTGCGGTGATATTCGAAGTACTCGCGGTCCGAGTTGTTGAAGCGCGAGTCGAGTTGTGGCTGTGAGTTGACGAGCCAGGCGCCGGTCTTGTCGTAGATGAAGAGGCCGTTCAGTTGCGGCAGTTGTTGGACGCGCGCGACGAGCGAGCGATGCAGGCGCGCGAGCGCTTGCGGCGACGTGCCGTCTTCCTCGACGCGTTCCACCATGCCGATGAGCGTCGTGTCGGCTTCCTTGAAGGTGTCGTTCGCGTGCTGCGCCATTGCGCGCGCGAGATTGGATGTCGCCGTCGTCATTTCCTCGAGCTGCACGCGGCGGGCGGCGGCGCTGCGCCCGATATCGGTGCCGATCAAAAGCATGCAGACGATGACGATGAACACCGTCATCCGGAACGTGAGCGAATGGCGACTGAGCACGCCGTGTCTCCAATGAGCGATTGCCGGGCGCCGCACCGGGCGCGAAGATCGAACGCTGCCGTATCTTATCGCGTCGTTCGGCGGCGACCGTTCGACGGGCGGGCAAGGCGAATTGCCGCGTTTGCCCGGGCATCAAACATGTCTACGGCGCGACGGCGCACAAACTTGACCCCGCGCGACGGGAATATTTTGGCGGCTTTTTCCGTATCTCAAGCAGGGATTCGGCTCGGCAGACGTGTTCGAAGTTTGCCATCTTTCAAGACTGAAAGCGTTGGCTCGCGCCCGACACTCGTGTCGGACGGCGCGTGGCCGCACTCGCGCCGAGCCTTGTGGCACAAGGGATTCGCATCGCTGGCACGGTGGCTGCATTACATCCGCACCCGCCGCCCCAGCGACTCTTTCGAATCATCGTTTTTAGTCGATCGCTCAGCGGCATTTCATCAAGGAAATATCGGTGCAAGTGGAGCGAATCATGTTGGGATACCTAATCAATGTTGGAAAGGACATCATGCTGCCGCATCTGATCTGCTGGACAGGGATGCTGCTCGACCGTGCGGAGCATTGCCGCCGCGATAACTATCTCGAATCGTGCGCGGATATCGGTGAACTCGAGCGCCGCATGCGCGCATGCGACAGCGAAAGCTGATCATTCACGACGCGAGAAAGAACGATATGGCTTTCAACGACGAACACATCGGTGCGCCGGTCATCGCGCTGCATTGCTCGGGCGCTGGCGCGAATCAATGGCGTCAGTTGGGCGAAACCCTCGACACGCTCAATACGGACAACACCCGCTATTCGCTGATCGCGCCCGAGCACTACGGCTGCGACAGCGTCGGCCCGTGGAGCGGCGAGCGAGCCTTCACGCTCGCGGATGAAGCTGCGCGCACGGTCGGCATCATCGATCGCCAGCGCGGCAAGGTGCATCTCGTCGGGCATTCATATGGCGGCGGCGTCGCGCTGCGCGCGGCGCTCGAGCGGCCGCACGATGTCGCGAGCATCACGCTGTACGAGCCATCCGCGTTTCATCTGCTGAAGAGCATGGGCGCGCACGGCGCGGCGGCGTTCGCGGAGATTCTCGCGATCGCGGCGCGCACGGCGGAGGGCGTCGTCGCAGGCGATCTGCGCGGCGCGGCGCGCGCGTTCGTCGATTATTGGGGAGGACACGGTGCGTGGACCGCGCTGCGGCCGTCCGTGCAGGCGATGCTCACGCGTTGGGTGCCGAAAGCGCCGCTCGATTTTCGCGCGCTGATTCATGAGCCCACGCCGGCGAGCGCGTATGCGAAGCTGCGCATTCCCACGCTCGTGATGCGCGGCGAGCATGCGCCCGTGCCGACCCGACTGATCGCGGAGACGCTGCCCGATCTGATGCCGGCGGCGAAGCTGATCGTCGTGCCCGATGCGGGCCACATGGGGCCGCTCACGCATGCGCCGGCGGTGAATGAGGCGATCGCGCGTCACATCGCCGCCTGCGATGCGCGGCCCGTCAGCTAGCCGAGGAGCCCGTCGCGCGAGGGGGCGCTTTCGCCTTGACGCTCGATGAGCCGCGCGCGAAACCAGAACGTCCACGCGAGCAATCCGCCGTAGATGACGTAACTGACCACCGGCGATACGACGAGATAGCGCTCGACGGGCCACGTCCACGCGAACCAGAAGCGCAGCACGGTTTCGACCGACAACCCGACGCCCCACACGAACGTCATGAGCCGCAACGACGCGCGCAATGACGCGCTTTCGCGCCAGTAGGCCTCGAAGCGCTCGGCGCCGTCTTCCTGCTCGCGCGTGACGGTCGCGCGGGCGAGATAGAAGATGAGCGGACGCTGGAAAAGAAGCGAGATCAAAAAGACGAGGCCTGTCGCGCCCGCCGCGAGCGATTCGCGCACGAGCAGGATGCGGGCGCTACCGCCCATCGCGAGCAATACGATCGACAGCGCAATGCCGAACAGCACGAGCGCGGAGAGCGCATCGACACGGCGCGAACGGGCGAACTCGCCGATGCTCCAGGCGAGCGGCGGCGCGGCCGACGCGTAAAGCGCGCCGACATCGCCCCAATAGGGCAGCGCAAGGCGATACGCGAGCCACGGCAGCAGCAGATTGGCGGCGAGTTCGAGCACGAGACCGGGCTTGATCTTTTTCATGGACTCAGGAGTGTGCGCCTGGGACGCTGGACCGTGAGCCAAGTATAAAAGATCGAATGCGCGCGAATGTACGCATGCGCGCGTGCTGATTCGTCGGGGAAGGGCGCGTGAACGCGACGCCGCTGCCCGGTATCGGGCAGGCGGCATCGGCACGCCGTGCGGAAATTACTTCTTTTGTCCCCCGCCCGCAGCCGCGGCGGCCCCGGGGTTCACGGCATTCGCATTGTTGGCCGTGTTGGGCTTATAGGTCGAATTTGCGTTGTAATTCGGGTTGGTAGTGGGGGCGTTCGGTGCGGGCGCGTTCGCGGTGGGCGGCGGCCTGACGGGCTTGGGCTGAAGCGTCTGATTGATGACGCCCATCTGCCCCAACTTCTTCGCGGCCTGACTGTCCGCGCTGGCTGCCGTGGCGAAGCACATGCCGGCAACGCCGGCGATCAACGCAATATGCAGTGCGCGATGTTGCGCGCGATTGCGGCTCTTCTTCATGACGGCCTCCCTGGTTCACGCTCGCCACGCGGATGCGCAGCGGCATCTCATTGTGTGCAAGGACGATGCCCGGCCATAGGAGGGTTTTGCCTAGGTAAGTGTCGACGCACGCGCTGCGACGTTACGGCGCAGTGGCGTTTGATAAATGTCTAACTAATAGCGGTGCCCGGTCGGTACTATGTACTTCGAAGTACTCAATATGAACGCACCGGAGGATCACCGCATGTTTCCCGAATATCGCGATCTCATCTCACGCTTGAAAACCGAAGACGCTCATTTCTCGCGGCTCTTCGAGCGTCACAACGAACTCGATCATCGGATTGACAACATGGAGACGGGCGTCACGCCTGCCGACTCGTTCACGATCGAATCGCTGAAAAAGGAAAAGCTGCTGCTGAAGGACAAGCTCTATGCCGTCTTGAGAAAGGCGCACGAAGCCGCCTGATGAGACGCCGCCAGAGACAGAGACACGAGAGCAACAACGAAGGGGAAGGAATGAAGTTGATATCGCCAGAAAAGGCTGTCGAATCGAATGATGGCGACATCGCGGTACGAACGATGCCGGACCGCATCGAGCAGGAAGCGACGGGCGGCGCGGTCGAAGCGGCGCACGCGCTGCTGACGAACAGTGTCGGCGACATACTCCAGAGCCGCGAGGAGACGGAATCGCTGGTCGATACGGTGAGAACGCTGATCGGCGGCATGTCGCCGGATGAAGTATCCATGCTGCGGGCTCATCTTTTCGATGGGGATGCCGTGCTGCGATCGGCCGGCGCGTCGGCCGATCCCGACGACGAACTGTCGCCGTCGTGGCGCGAAGGCGGCTATCCGTATCGCAACCTCATGTCGCGGCGCGCGTACGAGAAGCAGAAGTATCGCCTTCAGGTCGAACTGCTGAAGTTGCAGGCATGGGTGCGAGAGACCGGCCAGCGCCTCGTGATTCTCTTCGAAGGGCGCGATGCGGCAGGCAAGGGCGGCACCATCAAACGCTTCATGGAACATCTCAATCCGCGCGGCGCGCGCGTGGTCGCGCTGGAAAAGCCGTCCGAGCGCGAGCGGGGGCAATGGTACTTCCAGCGCTATGTCGAGCACTTGCCGACGGCCGGCGAGATCGTTCTCTTCGACCGCTCGTGGTACAACCGCGCGGGCGTGGAACGCGTGATGGGCTTCTGCTCGCAGCGTGAGTACGACGAATTCATGCAGCAGGTGCCCGCGTTCGAACGGCATTTGTCTCAGGGCGGCACGCACGTCATCAAGCTGTGGTTTTCCGTGAGCCGCGCCGAGCAGCGCCGCCGCTTCAAGGAGCGCGAGATTCATCCGCTCAAGCAGTGGAAGCTGAGTCCTGTCGATCTCGCATCGCTCGACAAATGGGACGCCTATACCGAGGCCAAGGAAGCGATGTTCGCGCACACCGATAGCGCTGACACGCCCTGGACCGTCGTGCGCTCCGATTGCAAGAAACGCGCGCGGCTCAACGCGATGCGCTACGTGCTGCACAGGCTGCCGTACGCGAATCGCGACCTGAAGGCGATCGGCGCGGTCGATCCGTTCATCGTCGGGCGGCCGTTCTAGCTGGCGCTCGCGCCGTCCATCAACGTCTCTGCGAGCAGGCGCGCGTGGGGCGTGAGCGCGTCGAAGTCGCGGGCGCACAGATGCAGACGGCGCGTCGCCCATGGCTCCGAGAGCGGCACGATGGCGAGTTCCGGCCGCTCCAGCATGCGTGCCGACGCCTCCGACAAAATCACGAGCCCGATGCCCGCCGCGGCCAGCATCCCGACGTTGTCGATACTGCGCATGCGAATTCGATAGCTCATCTGCCGGCCAAGCCGCGACGCGCGCTCGGCCAGATGCAATTCGAGCGCGGCATCCGACAGGCCGACGAACGCCTCCCCGACGATCTCCGCGAACGCCACCGCGCTTTCCCCCGCGATGCGATGCGCGCGGTTCGCCACGACCACCAGTTGATCCTGTGCGAGCAGATGCGTCTCGAGCTGTCCGAGGTCCGCCGTATCTGAAACGACGCCCAGATCGGCGCGGCTTTCCGCGATCGCCAGCACGATATCGACGCTCGGGCGCTCGTCGAGATCGATCGAAAGATCGGGATGAGCGGCGAGAAAATGCGAGAGCCTCGGCGGCAGGAAGGCGGCCAGCGCGGCCGTGTTCGACATCATCCGGATTCGGCCTTTGAGGCCGGTCGCAAACGAGCGCAGTTCGCCGCGCATCTGCTCGACCTGACCGAGGATCGCGCGTGCGTGGCGCACGAAGGCGTCGCCGGCGGCGGTCGTCTGCACGCCACGCCGGTTGCGTTCGAGGAGCGGCGCGCCGAGCGCGGCTTCCATCCCGGCGATGCGCTCACTCGCCGATGCGAGCGCGAGATGCATCGCCTGCGCGCCCGCCGTGATGCTGCCGCGTTCGACCACAGTCAGGAAAAGCCGCATGTCGGTCAGGTCGAATCGCATGCTGCATCCTTCGGTTTAGCCGAAGCCTCGCATTGGAAATGCCAGATTGTAAGCGGCGCGCGGCGTCGTTAGCATCTGTCGCATGGAACCCTTCATTCTCGTCATCGGCGCCGGTTTTATCGCGGGCGCGATGAACGCGCTCGCGGGCGGCGGCTCGTTCGTGAGCCTGCCGGCGATGATCGCAGCCGGTTTGCCACCGGTTCAGGCGAACGCTTCGAGCACCGTCGCGCTGTTTCCCGGCGGCGTGGTGAGCGCGTGGGCCTATCGCGACGGGCTCGGACCCGTCGGTTCGGTGTCGATCCGCAAGATGCTGGTGACGACGCTCATAGGCGGCTTCGTCGGCGCGGCGCTTTTGCTGTCTACGTCGTCCAAGACATTTTCTTTCGTGCTGCCCTGGCTTCTCCTGTGCGCGAGCTTCACGCTTGCGTTCGGCCGCAAGCTCGGCGAAGCGCTGCGGCGGCGCTGGCATATCGGCGTGGCATCGGTGCTGTCGATCCAGTTGCTGCTCGGCGTGTATGGCGGCTACTTCGGCGGCGCGGTTGGCATCATGATGATGGCCGTCTGGGGCCTGCTCGATTCGCGCGACTTGAAGAGCCTGAACGCACCGCGCACGCTGCTCGTGAGCGCGGCCAACTCGGTCGCCGTTCTCACCTTCGCGGCGGCGCAGGCCGTGCGCTGGCCGGAAACGATCGCGATGCTGCTCGCAGCGATCGCCGGCGGTTATAGCGGCGCGCAACTCGGCCGGCGCGCGCCGCCGCACTGGATTCGTGCGGGCACGCTGGTTGTCAGCGCCGGCATCACGATTGCATTCTTCGTCAAGACCTACGGGCCGATGCTGTTGCATCGATGATGCGCGCGCACGTCGGCGCTTAGGGAGACCTTCATGATTCCCGCCTTGCTCGAAACAATCGGCGCGCTTTCGCTGCTCGTGAGCGTCGCGGCGAAGATCGCGTTATTGCGCCGGGCATGTGACGAGGACGTGCCCGAGACGCCGGAAGCCACGTCGATCGCACCTGCGCGAGCCGTGTGTTGCCGGTGCAGGGAGCGGCGAGAAGCGCGACGCCAACGCCTTACGCTCAATGCGCGTTGCGTTCGAGTGGCGGCAGGCCGAGCGGCTTTTTCGCGGCCTCGTAGGCCCGGATGAAGCGCGGATCGTCGTCGAGTTCGCGCGCCATCCACTTCGACAGATCCGCGCCGCAGCCGGGATCGGCGATGTCGCGGAAACACGGCGAATTCGCCGGCATCATGGTCGCGGCCCAGTAGAAGCCGAAGAGCGCCTGCTTTTCGGCGGGCTCCATGACGATCGCGTGCGGGTCGTCACCGGAGAACCAGTGGTCGAGCCTGTCTGCGAGGGACGCTTCCGTTTCGTGGCTATCGTAAGAGAAGACATAACCGCCGCCTGCCTGCGCCGTATGAAAGTCGTTCATCACGACTTCCGTGACGAAGCGCGCCGCGTTCCGGTTCACCGCGAACGATTGCGCGTGCGCATCGCAAGTCAGGAACCATATGGAGACGAGCAATGCCTTTGTTTTATGTCGTACGAGCGTACGGCATTTTTTCCGATTGCTTGTCGAGTTCACACGAATCAGTGGAAATAATTTCGCGTCGCCGCGAATGGATGCCGCTTGAATAATGCAGCGATTCTACTGATTTTATTTATATTAAGCGGCTGCTGCGTCCAACATGACGCGGTGCGCGAACTCGGTCATTGGAGAGAGTGATGAATGCCCGGGCGCGCCAATACAAAACGGCCCGGATGGGCCGTTTCGTGCCTGAGGCGACAGCGCTGAAGTTACTTACAGCGGCTGGATCGTCGAAGCTTGCTTGCCCTTCGGGCCTTGCTTGACTTCGAAGCTCACCTTCTGGTTCTCCTGGAGCGATTTGAAACCCTTTGACTGGATTTCGGAGAAATGTGCAAACAGGTCTTCACCACCGTCGTCCGGCGTGATGAAACCGAAACCCTTCGCATCGTTGAACCACTTCACAGTACCTGTTGCCATTTTTCCAAACCCTATTGAGACGAATTACGTTGAAGTTTGCGCTTCGAATTTTCGAGCGGCATTGAGTTTTACCATGCCAGAATGCGGAGTTCAAATAAGCGTTTCTGCTAAGAGACACGACATAAGCGCGTCATACTTCGCGCCGCCAGCGCCGTTACCGCGGAAATTTTTTTGTTCGGACGTAATTCGCCCGCCTGTTCGATTATCCTCGACATTCCGATCGGGCAGACGACCCCAAGGCAGACTTCATATGGCTCACACGCTCTCCAGTGCCGCGCGGCGGTCCGCGTCGGTTTTAGCCGCGCTCGATGCGCCCGCGATTGCCGAGGCGCGCCGTCAGCTCGCGGCGTGTTTCCGGCTCGCTGCGCTGCACGGCTTCGAAGAAGGTGTCTGCAACCACTTCTCGGCGATGGTGCCGGGCCGCGACGATCTGTTCTTCGTGAACCCCTACGGCTACGCGTTCGGCGAGATCACGGCGTCGCGTCTGCTGATCTGCGATTTCGACGGCAATGTCGTCGACGGTGACGGCGAGCCCGAGGCGACCGCGTTCTACATTCACGCGCGCGTGCACAAGCTGCTGCCGCGCGTGAAGGCCGCTTTTCACACGCATATGCCGAACGCGACCGCGCTATGCCTGCTCGACGGCCCGCCGCTCCTTTGGCTGGGGCAGACCTCGCTGAAGTTCTACGGACGCACTGCGGTCGACGAGCATTACAATGGTCTTGCGCTCGACGATGCCGAAGGCGATCGCATCGCCGGCGCGATGGGCGAGGCCGATATCCTCTTCCTCAAGAATCACGGCGTGATGGTTGCAGGCGCAACTATCGCGCAGGCGTGGGACGATCTCTACTATCTGGAGCGCGCGGCGCAAGTGCAATTGCGGGCGATGAGCGCGAACCGTCCGCTCAAGCCGGTGCCGCACGACATCGCGCAGCGCACGTACGAGCAGATGCGCGCGGGCGACGCCGAGAGCGCGCGGGCGCATCTCGCAAGCGGCATGCGGCAGTTGCGCGCGCGAGGGATCGATTTCGAGTCGTGATTACTTCCGCGCACCGAAGCGCTTGAGCCATGCGCGCTTGGCCATGTCGGTCTGCTGCAGGAGTACGGCAATAACGATGATCAATCCCTTCAGCACGAGCTGCGTATTACTGTCGATATCGTTGAGCAGCAGGATATTGCTCAGAAAGCCGAAGATCAGCACGCCGGCCACCGTGCCCGACACGCGTCCGACGCCACCCGAAAGATATATCCACAAGCCAACGGCGCGAAGAGCAACGCAACGACCGCACGTATCGCAAACGATGAACGGTCCGCGACGCGCACGGTCTGCGTGTCGCGGGCACGCATGATGCCGCGCATGACGCCGAGCGCGGCGAACACGATCGCGAACACGGCGACCGCATCGAGCACGAGCGATGCGTATGTCGCGCGATTGAAGCCATCGGTCGTGAGCAGCATTGCGGTGAGCACGCTGCCGAGACCCATGATCGCGCCGACCGACAGATCGATGCCCCCCGTGATGATCACGAGCGTCATGCCGATGGAAATCACGCCGACGTTCGCCACCTGACGAAACACGTCGAAGATATTGGCACTCGACAGAAAGATGTTGCCGCCGTTCGCCGCGTGCGGCGAGCTCCAGCGCGCCGACCACGAGCAGCACGATGAGCCCCAGCTAATAAGAGAGCCCACGCGAACGGAGCAAGTGAGTGTTTTTACCGAGCCGCCCTGCGTCGCTTCACATCGAGATGTCGTGCAAGTCTTTCGCGATGGGCGGCCCTATCGTGAAGTCTGAGAAGCGCACGTCGAGACCGCCGCGCTCAGGCGTGCAGCACATCGGGCCGACGAGCCACTGCGCGTTCGCACCGCTCGGCGCGAAAGGCGCGAGGCGCATGAGGGTCCAGCTGCGTTCATCGGCGCTGCATTGCACTTTCAGCACGCCTTGCGCGATCGTCATGCGCAGCCGGAAGCGGTTCGTATCGGCGCGTGAGCTGAGCGACCAGTCGGAGAGATCGTTCGTGAGAACGGTGCTAAAAGTGAGCGCACCGTCGTTGTATTCGGCGCCGGCCTTGATCCAGCGCTCGGCGCTTTCACGCACCATCAGGCCCGCCTGGTCGTATAGCGCGGAGAAATCGCCATCGACGGCGACTTCGGCCGAGAAGTCGCCGTTTACGGTCGCCGCGAAAACGTGGCCGTTGTCGCGGACGAAACCGTAGTGGGTTTTGCGCCAGAAGTCCGTGTTCGTGTCAGTGGTGACGATGAGCGTGTCGTGCTCGATGCGCCATTGCGCAGGCTCGTTGATCCATCGGCATTGCTCGAACATGGCGTCTCCGTCGCTTGAGGGATGGGCAGTGCAAAGTATGTCCCGCGCGGCGATCTTGATGCGGTGCAAGCGCGCGGTGACCATGGCCTGGACGCTTGGCCTCACGCTCGACTATGCACGCGCGCGCTCAGCAGGGTCGCCGATCCCCGTTCTTATGGGTGGCTCAAGGTCGCCCGCATGGCGCTCGCGAAGATGCGCGAATCGCGGCGTGCATGGAACGAGGAAGGGTCGCTTGCGCAGAGCGGCGGATCGAACGTAGATCCTCCGGCGCGCGCTCGATGAGTGGAGTGCCGCTAGAGATCGAGGTCGTCGGCTTCCTTGCGCGCGCGGCGTTCCTCGTTCGCGCGGCGCGCGCGCAAGCGCTGGCGCGACAACTGGGCGATCACTTCGCCCGTCGACGCGCCCGGCGGAATTTCATTGCGGATGACCTTCGGTACCATCGGCAAACCCATGCGCTGTCTGCGCAGCGCGCGGGCGATGGCGGTGCGGCACTCCTGACCGTGACAATCCCATTCGTCACGGATTCGCTCACAGTAGGGACATTTTTCCATCCTCAAAGTCTACCGCGAAACAATGCCGGGTTTTGCGTGCCTCCGTTCACCTCACGCGCGTCAGACGTCCTTGCCGCGGTCCGTACTGTTCAGCCGCTCATTTGGTTTGAAGTGCTCGGTCGCCGCTCGCGCTGATGATGATCGAGACTGCGCCGCAATACTTTCTTCACAAGACCTTTGAGGAAGTGAATCGAGCGATCCGCGCGCACGTTCAGATCGAAAGGCGCAAGCTCGACGACCTTACGCCCGCCGTCCTCGGTGCGTTTCTCGCGCATCTTGCGATGATCGACGGCCATGGCCGTGAGCGTCTCCGATGCCTGCCTGAACGATGCGCGATCGACGCGCGCGCAAACATGACGTGCGCGATGAAATAGCTTGTCGAACACGGTGAGCCAGTAATCGTCGATCTCGCTGCCGTCGCAACGCGCGAGCGCTTCCTGACCGGAGACGCGAAGATCGTGCATGTCGCTCAGCTTGGCGGTTTGCGTGATGCTGCCGAAGCGCCGGCGATAGCCGATCAGCGGCCTCGCAATACGGTAGATGCTGTTTGCGCGAAGATAGGTCGCGGGCACGAGCGCCATGTCCTCGTAATTTCGTCCCACGGGAAACGGCGCTTCGTCGAAGAGGTCGGTGCGATAGATACGCGCCCACGCGAACGTGTGGAATCGATCGGCGAATTGCTGCAACGCTGCGCGGTCCATCGGGTGGCCGCCGCTCGTCGCTTCGTCGGCGATTTCGATTTCATCGAGCTCTCGCCCGTTATCGTCGATGATCTTGACGTTGTATTCGACCACATCCCACTTGCGCTCGGCGAGGACCGGAATGACCGCGTCGGTGAAACCCTTCAGATAAATATCGTCGCCGTCCAGGAAGCCGACATAAGGCGTGCGCACTGCCGCCAGGCCCGTATTGCGCGCGGCGCTCAGGCCGCGATTTTCCTGGTGCAGCAGTTCGACGTGTACGCCTCGATCGCGCTCCACGATGGCGCGCGCTGCCGCATAGGTCTCGTCGCGAGAACCGTCATCGACGACGATGATTTTCATCGCATCGATATGAGGTTGGGACAGGAGGGAATCGAGCGCTTCCTCGATATATCCCTCGATGTTATACGCCGCCACGACGATGCTGAGCAGCGGACCGGTGTCTCGCAATGAGTCACTCTCAAACGGCATGGATGACGCTCTCCATCGGATGATTGGGCTGTGTCTCTCCGCACGCTCGATGCGAAGAGCCTTGGTCGATGTCTGGATGTGCCACACGCGATGGTGCGCAATCACGAGAATCGCGGCACAGCAAGACACGCAGTTGGTCTGATGGATGCGGTTGGCTCGACGACCGTACAAGACGGGGAACGGCCATTCGAATACCGCGTGACGTTATTGTTGTTGGAGCATGCCACATCATATGGCGGGCCCCGGATGCCCCAGCCTGACGTGCATGTCGATGGAACAAACTTCAATAGAGCAGCTTCGCAGGGTGTCGTTCCCCGGCGGCCTGCATGTTAGCCGATAAAAACAACGGAACAATGACGCCGCATCTGCGCGTGATATGCGATTGGAACGGCGAAGCCGACTCCTCCGCGACATACTAATAGAAAAACAAAGATGCGAGCTCCCGATTTGAAGTGATCATTGGCGCTCGCCACATCGGTGACAGACGAAGTCTCACAACGTTATCGTCCAGGCTTGTGACAGTAATTTCGGTGCGCTCGGCCACATGCAAGGTTCATGGAGAGCTATGAAGCGTGACAACCGCTTCGTGCCGGGGTGATATCAGCAAATTTTTCTTCCCCTTTGCGCATAAGAACGGGCCGAGACGAAAAAAGTTCGCATCGGCGTACACCGCGGTGCCACGCTTCGTGCTGGGTCCATCGTGAGTGCGTCGGCCGCGCTCAGACATTCTCCGGCGTATAGAGCTGCGCCGGCAGCGGATACTGGCTCGCTTGCGCGGCTTCCCCCGGCAGCGCCTGCAAACTGCGCAGCATCGTCTGAACGGCGGTCTGAGCGATGCGCTGAAGCGGTGTATCGATCACGAGATCGATGACACCTTCGACGAGCGCTTCGTACCGGTCGGGCATCAGGTCGCTGCATACCGTCACGATGCGCCGTCCTGCGGCTTCTTCGCGCAGCGCGCGAATCACGCCACCTACACCCCCGCCGGGAATATAGAGGCCGGCGAGATCGGCATGGCGCGCGAGCATCGCGAGTGTCGCTTCATAGGCGAGTTGCTTGTCTTCGAGATTGATTTGCGTGTCGAGCACGCGCAATCCGGGCGCGTGCTCACGCAGATACGAGCGAAAGCTGATCTCGCAGCTTTCCTGACCCAGATAACGCGGTGTGCCGACGAATACACCGACCGTGCCTTCGTCGCGACGCGTGAGACGACTCACCGCCCACGCTGCCGTGCGTCCGCTCTTGCGCGGATCGACGCCGATATAGCCCGCTCGCAAGGGCGCGCTCAGGTCCGACAACAACGTGACCGTGGGTTTTCCCTGTTCGTGGAGCGTTTCGATGGCGGCTGTCACATGCGGATGATCCACCGCTACCACGCCGAGCGCGTGTGCCTGCTCGCCGAGCGAAAGCAGCGTGCGCGCGATGGAAGCCGGGTCCAGTTCATCCATGTACTCGATGATGGCGGTGCAATGCTCGGGTTCGTGACGCGCGGCCGCATCGTTGAGAATGCGCGCGAACGTCTGATAGAACGGATCGGCACGTTTTTGCAGGCAAAAACCTAACGTGTAGCGTTCATGACGCTCGCCGCGCTTCGCGCGCAGGCGCTCGCGCATCAATCCCGCGCCGTGATAGCCGATGCGCTCGGCCGCTTCGATCACACGTAACGCAGTACCCTCGCGCACGCTGATGCGGCCATTGAACACGCGATCGACCGTTGCGGGGCTCACGCCCGCAGCGTCGGCCACGGACTGAAGAGTGGGACGCTTGCTCATCTTTGATGGAAATGATGGATTTCAAAATCGCGCGATGATGCGTAAAGATAGCAAATGCGCCTGAACGTTGCACAATGAACGCGTCCGCTCCTATCATCGACTCGAAAATAATGAATGATGTAGTTTCAATCATCGGATGAGGTGACATGATGGAAACCGGGCAATCGGATTGCGCAGGCGCGCGGAACGACTATCGCGATTACCGGTTGATCGGCGGCGCTGGCGAGCGTGCTAGAGCGGCGGGTCTCGTCAATGCGGAGTGGTACAAGTGCGCGGTGCCTCGATCCGTGATGAAAAGCCTCATGCAGCGCGGTGACGCGCGCGCTATCCGCGATACGTTGCTCTGGTATGCCGCGATCATCGCGAGCGGCGTCCTTGCATGGTTCGCGTGGCGCGCGCATTCGCTCTGGGCGATTCCGGCGTTTTTGCTCTACGGCACGCTGTACTGCAGTCCCGCGGATTCGCGCTGGCACGAAAGCGGTCACGGCACCGCATTCAAGACATCGTGGATGAACAAGATTCTTTATCAGGTCGCGTCGTTTCAGGTGTTTCGCCGCCCGACGATCTGGCGGTGGAGCCACGCGCGGCATCACACGGATACGCTCGTCGTCGGGCGCGATCGAGAGATTGCAGTGCCGCTACCCACGGACTGGCTAAGTCTCGCGTTGAATGTGTTTGCGCTGAAGCATGCTGCGTCCGAAGTGCCGAAGATCATCTCGTCCGCGTTCGGCAATATCGGTGAAGAAGAAAAGACCTACGTGCCGAAGTCGGAATGGGCGAAGGCGATTCTGGAGGCGCGTATCACGCTCGCAATCTATGCCGTGGTAACAGGTGCTTGCCTCGTGTTCCATTCCATCTTGCCGCTGCTCTATATCGGCTTGCCGAGCCTCTACGGCGCATGGCTTTATCTCTTCTTCGGTCTCACGCAGCATGCGGGCATGCCCGAGAACGTGCTCGATCATCGCAAGAACTGTCGCACAGTGATGATGAATCCCGTGTTCCGGTTCCTATATCTGAACATGAACTATCACGTCGAACATCACATGTTTCCGATGGTGCCTTATCACGCGCTGCCGCGACTGCACGAGACGGTGAAGCACGACATGCCGCCACCCTATACGAGCACGATCGCGGCCTACGCGGAGATCATTCCGGCGCTCGCGCGCCAGCGGCGCGACCCGTCGTATCACGTCGAGCGGCCCGTGCCCGCCGCGACGCAGACATAAGCGACTTCAAGAGAAAGGAGACGACTCGCCATGCCCCAATGGATCGATGCAGCCGCGATGGACGATATCGAAGATGAAGACGTGATGCGCTTCGATCACGATGGCCGCACCTTCGCAATCTATCGCGTGAACGATGCCGTGTACGCCAGCGACGGCCTATGCACGCACGAGCACGTCCATCTGAGCGAAGGTTTCGTGATGGACCACGTCATCGAATGTCCGAAGCACAACGGACGCTTCGATATCCGCGATGGCCGGCCGCTGTGCGCGCCCGTTTGCGAAAAATTGCAGACGTATCCCGCGAAAGTCGAGGGCGGGCGCATTTTCATCGAGATCTGACGCCGCGATTGCGGTAAGCATGCGAGTGCGGGACGACGCGCCACATCCTCATAAGCCGCTTTCAATCGTCGATGACTCAGACACGAAACATGCTGACGGCGTGCGCGAGGCGCTCGGCCTGATCGCGCAGTTCGGCCGTGGAGTGTTCCGCTTCGCCCACGAGCGCGGCGTTCTGCTGCGTCGCTTCGCCGATCAGCATGACCGCGCTGTTCACCTGCTCGATGCCCGACGCCTGTTCGCGCGACGCCACGCCGATTTCATCGACGATCGCGTTCACGCGCGAGACGCGCTCGACGATGCCGCCCATCGTGCTGCTGGCTTCCTCGGCGATCTTGTAACCGCGCGAGACCTTCTCGGCCGATTCGGCGATCAGCACTTCGATCTCCTTCACGGCGCCCGCACTGCGTTGAGCGAGCGCGCGCACTTCCGATGCGACGACCGCAAAGCCCTTTCCATGCTCGCCCGCGCGCGCCGCTTCGACGGCGGCGTTCAAAGCCAGGATGTTCGTCTGGAACGCGATGCCTTCAATGGTCGCGGTGATATCGGCGATGCGTCGTGCCGATGCATCGATCTCGCCCATCGTTTCCACGACGCGTCCTACCGCATGACCGCCGGCGCGCGCCGCATCGGAAGCCGATGCGACGAGCGCGCCCGCCTGCGCCGTGTTTGCCGCATTCTGCTGCACGGTGCTCGTGATTTCTTCCATGCTCGCGGCGGTTTCTTCGACACTCGCCGCTTGTGTGGCGATGCGCGTCGCGATATCGCTGCTGCCCGACGCGATGCGCGCCGTGCCTTCGTTCATGTCCGCCGATGCGCTGCGCACTTGCGCGACGATCCCCGCGAGGCCGCGCGCAATGCCATCGATCGCACGCATCAGGCGGCCGATATCGTCCTCGCGTGTGCTGTCGATGCGCACGGTGAGATCACCCGCGGCGATGCGCTCAGAGGCGCGCGTCACGTCGTCGATGGGCCTGCCCACGAGCTTGGCGACCGCATGGAGCAGCACGCCGACGAGCAGCGCCACCACGACGAGACCGAGCATCAGGAAGTGGTTGCGGCTAGCGTGTACATCCGCGAGCAGTTCGTCGCGATATGCGATGCCGCCGATCATCCATTGCCACTGCGGCACCGTCATGTAGACGATTTCCTTCGTGCCGGCGTGCACGCGCGCATCCGCGCCCGCGATGTCGGCGCCGTCGAATATGAGCCTGCCTTCGTGCGAATCGAGCATCTGCCTGAAGGGTGCGAGGCGCTCATCGGCCAGTTCGCCTTTCGCGCCGGGATGCACGAGCAGCTTGCCGCGAGTCGCTCCATTCGAGGCATCCACGACGAAGTGATAGCCGCTCGTGCCGATCACGAGCTTCGCGATCGTGTCCTGCAACGCGGCGAATTCGGATGTCACGTCCACACCCACGAAGAGCGCGCCGATCACGCTGCCCGATGCATCGGTGACGGGCTTGTACTCGGTGATGTACTGCTTGCCGAAGAGCGTCGCCACGCCGATATACGGTTTGCCCGCGATCATCGGTGCGTACGCGGGGCCCTTGCGGTCGAGCAGCGTGCCGATCGCGCGGGTGCCGTCCTGCTTCTTGAGCGACGTCGTCACGCGCACGAAATCGTCGCCGGTGCGGGCGAAGATCGTCGCGATCGCGCCGCTTTCCTCGAGGAAAGCGTCGGGGATCGCGAAGTCGTTGTTCAGCGGCTTGTCGCCCGCGAGGAAGACCGGCGTCGCGACACCGCCGATGTCCACGGTACGCGTTTCATCGAGCGTGAACGTTGCGGGCAGGCGGTGCGCGAAGATCGTCATGAAGCGCGTGACTTCGGCGCTCACGGCTTTGTCGAACAGTCCGATCATCGTCGCGATCGAGCGATTCTCGCTTTCGACGCGTGCGAGCGCGTGCGCGTCGACTTGCTCGCCCGCGCTTCGGGTGACGGCGACAGTAAAAAAGGCAACGACGACTGCCGTGAGCGCGCAGGCGAGCACGGCGAATTTGGTCCCGACGTTCATGCGGGCCAGCGTTTTGCGAAGCATGGGGAATGACAGAACGATAAGAGTTGTAATAACCCTTATCGGCACATTCTTGCCAATTCTTTAATTGTCGATTGCGCCGTGCGCTAGCGGCGTTGCCTCATGGCGAGCGCGACACCCGACAGCGCGAGCGCCATCGCGATAGCTTCGCGCGCGCCGAGCGGTTCGCCGAGCAGATCGCCGAGCAGATCGCCGAGCGGGCGCGCTGCCGCGACGATCGCCGATGCCATCAGCAGTATCGGTACAAGTGCAGGAGCCGGCGGCGGCATTTTGAATGCATGAGGCGACATGCAAAACGCAGAGGTGCATTCAGAACGCTGCATGCCGCTCGCACGAAACGCGGGCCGCGGGAGGTTAGGACGACGCCGCAGAAAACGATTAACTGCTGGTTGGTTATGAATTCATGCGCCGGAATGGTCCACTGAGCGGCGGAATAACGGCGTTTCAGAGCGAACTAGGGCAAATACCAGGATAGCCAGACGCGCACCAAACCACTATCCTTCGAAAAACGTTTTCCCAATCCAAGGCTAGCGTACTGCTCGACCACCGATGCAGGCCATCGCCCCGGCGCTCGTCGCCGCTCATCCAACAAAGAACGCGGCACGACGAGCGCCGCCGCGTCCGGAGACATTCATGAACACTGTCGTTGCCGGCGTCGTGCGTACCGCCAGCCGCTATCGCTGGACCGTGTGCGCGCTGCTCTTCTTTGCCACGGTCATCAACTACATGGACCGGCAGATCCTCGGTCTGCTTGCCCCGATGCTGCAGCACGACATCGGCTGGACGCAGGTGCAGTACGGCCGCATCGTGATCGCGTTCTCGGCGTTCTACGCGGTCGGTCTGCTTTGCTTCGGGCGCATCGTCGACTGGCTCGGCACGCGCATCTCCTACGCGCTCGCGATGTTCGTATGGAGCATCGCCGCGATGCTGCATGCGGCCGTCGGCTCCGTGATGGGCTTCGCGATGGTCCGTGCGCTGCTCGGCATCGGCGAGGGCGGCAACTTCCCGGCCGCCATCAAGACGACCGCCGAGTGGTTCCCGCGCCGTGAACGCGCGCTCGCAACGGGCATTTTTAATTCAGGCGCGAATATCGGTGCGGTGTTCGCACCGGCGCTCATTCCGGCCATCGCGGTGGCCTTCGGCTGGCGCGCGGCATTCGTGATCGTCGGCGCAATTGGTCTTGTGTGGCTCGTCGTGTGGTTCTTCATGTACCGCCAGCCGGACGGCAGCGCGCATGAGGACGATCTCGCGAACGAAGGCGATGAAACCCGTGCCGCCGATGCCGCCCACGCGAAGGCAGGCGCGCCCGGCTTCAAGGTGCTCATCAAGAAGCGCGAGACGTGGGCGTTCATCGTCGGCAAGTTCCTGACGGACCCGGTATGGTGGTTCTATCTGTTCTGGCTGCCGAAGTGGCTCAACGAGTCGCGCGGCATGGATATGCAGCACATCGGCTTGCCGCTCGTCGTGATCTACGCGATCACCACGGTCGGCAGTATCGGCGGCGGGTGGATTTCATCGGCGCTGCTGCGTGCGGGCTGGACCGTGAATGCGGCGCGCAAGACCGCGATGCTGATCTGCGCATGCGCCGTGCTGCCGATCGCGTTCGTATCGCAGGCCGATAATTTGTGGGTCGCAGTGGCGATCGTCGGTCTCGCGGCGGCCGCGCATCAGGGCTGGTCGGCGAACCTCTTCACGACGGCATCGGACCTGTTCCCGCGTCGTGCGGTGGGCGCGGTGGTCGGTATCGGCGGCATGGCCGGTTCGATCGGCGGCGTGCTGTTCTCGGAAGTGATCGGCCAGGTTCTGCAACGCACGGGTCACTACTGGGTGCTGTTCGCGATCGGCGCATCGGCGTATCTGATCGCCTTCGCGATCATGCACATGCTCACGCCGAAGATGACGCCGGCGAAGCTCGAAGCGTAATACGCGTCGACCGCAAACGCATCACCATGCGCCGCGCCGCCAGCGCTCACGACCTGCAGGCGGCGCGGCGCGCTTTACGCAACTGCGGCAACCGCGGCGGTCGATTCACGCACGATGAGCCGCGGCTCGAACATGGAGTTGCCGGGATCGGGATGACCGGCGAGGGCGTCGATGAGCTTCTGCATCGCGAGTTCGCCCATCTTTTCGCTTTGAATGTCGACAGTGGTGAGACCCGGAGCGGCGTACGCGCCGTAAGGCACGTTGTCGATGCCGGTCACGGACACGTCCTGCGGCACGCGAATGCCGAGCGACGCGGCTTCCTTCATGAAGCCGAGCGCGATCAGGTCGTTGTAGCAGATCACCGCCTGCGGCCGCTTCGGTCCGAGCATCACGCGCGAGCAGGCCTGTTCGCCCGCGAGCGAAGTCGGCGCGTGCGCCTCGTAGATGTCGAGTTCGAGGCCCGCTTCGGCGAGACATTCGCGTGCGCCGCGAATCCGCTCATCGTTGATGCGCGCATGCTCGAAACCGAGATACGCGATACGCCGATGCCCGAGATCGAGCAGATGGCGCGCGAGCATATAGGTTGCGAGGCGGCTGTTGATGCCGACGCTCGGAATCGGCAGCTCGGCATTGCGCAGCAGTACGACGGGCTTGTCGAGATCGAGCATCCATTGCGCGTTTTCATCGGCGAGACGCGAGCTCACGAGCAGCCCGTCGACGCGCTGCGCGAGGGCTTCGATGAGCGGACGCTCGCGCGCCTGGTTCTCGTCGATATCGACGAGCAGCAGCGTGTAGTCGTGCCGGAGCGCGATCCGGTTCGCGCCCTTAACGACGTTGGTGAAGTGCGGGTTGCTGATGTCGAGGATCGTGATGCCGATGGTGCGTGTCTTGCCCGTGATCATCGAGCGCGCGAGCGGGTTCGACCGGTAGCCGAGCGTATCGATCGCTTCCTTGAGCCGGGCTTCGACCGGCGCGGAAAAGCGTTGTGCGCCGTTGATGTACTTGGACACCGTCGCGACGGATACGCCGGCTGCGGCGGCGACGTCGCGAATGGTCGGGGAAATTTTTTTCATTCGGAAGGTAACGTTTTCGCAATGTTTACGGATTGTCGCAGAAATTTGGGAAACAATGACGTTGCTTCTGCATTTTGCATGCGGAGTTTTGATGCCAAGCGTCAATTGACGCCCGCTCCATGCCGCCGCTATAGTCCAGAAAACGTTTTCTCAAATATTTCCTTCGACGCATTAAACGTATCAAACAGGAGTCTCGATGAATCAGCCAAACGCAGCGGGCAAACCGTTCAAGCGCCTGCTTTTGACCGGCGCCGCCGGCAATCTGGGTCGTCAGTTGCGCGCAGCGCTTGCGCAATGGGCCGACATCGTGCGGCTCTCCGACATCGCGCCGCTCGACGACGCGGCGAGCCATGAAGAAATCAGCGCCGTCGATCTCGCGGATCGCGAGAAGGTGATGCAACTCGTCGAAGGCGTGGATGCGGTCGTGCATCTCGGCGGCATTTCGATCGACGCACCGTTCGATGATCTGATCGAGGCGAATATCCGCGGCACGTACAACATCTATGAAGCGGCGCGCCGTCATGGCGTGAAGCGCATCGTGTTCGCGAGCTCGAACCATGCAATCGGCTTTCATCCGGTCACCGAAGTGCTCGACGCGGATGCGCCGCATCGTCCGGACAGCCTCTACGGCGTGACGAAGTGCTTCGGCGAATCGCTGTCGCGCTATTACTTCGACCGCTTCGGCATCGAGACGGTGAACCTGCGCATCGGTTCGTCGTTCGAGGAGCCGAAGAATCCGCGCATGCTCGTCACTTATTTGAGCTACCGCGATTTCATCGAGCTCGTGCGCTGCTCGCTGTTCACGAACCGCGTCGGACATGCCGTGGTGTATGGCGCGTCCGACAATCCGGTGAAGTGGTGGGACAACTCGAAGGCCGGTTTCCTCGGCTTCAATCCGAAGGACAGCTCCGCGAAGTTCGACGGGCTCTTTCCGGTGACCCGACCGACCGCCGAGCGCGACGACCCCGCGCAGCGCTTCCAGGGCGGCGCGTTCGTCCTGGGCGAGCCGATGGAGCGCAAGCGATGAGCGCCGTCGTGCGTGCCGAACGGTTGGATGCGGGCGGCCGCGCGGCTGTCGGCGAATGTCCGGTATGGCGCGCGCAAGAGGGCGCGCTTTACTGGGTCGATATTCCGGCGCGCCGCATCGTTCGCCTCGAGATCGAAAGCGCGCGTCGTACGGAATGGGCGTTTGGCGAACAGGTCGCATGCTTTGCGTTCGATGCGGCGGGGCGTGTCGTCGCGGGCATGGAGAGCGGCATCTTCGGCGTGACGCTCTCCGGTGCGAGCGAAGTGAATGAAGGACGCGTCGTGAAGCTCGCCGCGCCGGCGTTTCCCGCGCCGGGCATGCGCTTCAACGATGGCCGCTGCGACAGGCAAGGGCGGTTTTGGGCGGGGACGATGGTGCAGGACATGTCACTCGCGAGTACTGCCGGCGCGCTGTATCGCTATGACGAGCACGGCACGCTCTCGGCCCCCGTTGTCGATGGTCTGATCACCCAGAACGGTCTCGCGTGGTCGCCGGATGGCAGAACGATGTATCTGTCCGACTCGCATCCGCAGCGCCGCCTCGTGTGGGCGTTCGACTTCGACCCCGACACGGGCACGCCCCGTGCGCAGCGCGTATTCGCCGATCTGCACCACTACGCGGGACGCCCGGATGGCGCCGCGGTCGACGCGGACGGCTGCTACTGGACCTGCGCGAACGACGGGGGGCGCTTGTTGCGCTTCACGCCCCAGGGGAAGCTGGATCGGGAGATTGCATTGCCCGCGAGCAAGCCGTCGATGTGCGCGTTCGGCGGGGGCGATCTGAGAACGCTCTATGTCACGACGATTCGTCCGGCAAAGAATGCCACTGACGACGACGGTTACGTGTTCGCAGTGGTTCCCGGTGTGCAAGGCTTACCGGAACCGGATTATGCCGGTCTGTTACCGGTCGCATAACAGTGACCAAACGGGGCGGATTGCACGCCCCGTTCGCATTTTTTTTCGCATTCTTCGGGACGCAAACGATTCGGTGCACCGCATTGGCGCGATCAAATCAACAACACGTCCCGCTCCGGAACCGATACCAAGAACAAACACCAATGCTGTTGTTCCTCCGTAAAGAGTAGTCTCCGCAGGTATCTCAAGTACTCAGCGATCTACCGATTCTCTAATCCGGAGGAGACCTTGATGGACCTTGAAGCTCGTACCATGAAACGCGTGATGGTTCGCCTCGTGCCGTTCCTGATCTTGTGTTACTTCATCGCGTATCTGGACCGCGTCAACGTCGGCTTCGCCGCGTTGCAGATGAACAAGGCGCTCGGCTTTACCGCCAGCATGTTCGGCTTCGGTGCCGGCATTTTCTTTATCGCGTATTTCTTTTTCGAGGTTCCGTCCAACCTGCTGCTCGAACGATTCGGCGCGCGCCGCTGGATCGCGCGGATCATGTTCACGTGGGGCATCCTCGCAGCGGCGATGGCCTACATTCCGCACATCGCGCAAGCGACGGGCTTGTCGAACGCTTATGTGTTCTATGGCTTGCGCATTCTGCTCGGCATCGCGGAAGCAGGGTTCTTTCCCGGCATCATCTTTTTGCTGACATTGTGGTTTCCCGCGAAGTATCGGGGCCGTGTCGTCGGGTACTTCATGGCGGCGATTCCGCTGTCCACCGTAATCGGCGGACCCATTTCCGGCGCGCTGCTGCAGATGGACGGCATCGGCGGCATGCAAGGCTGGCAATGGCTCTATCTGATCGAGGCATTGCCCGCGCTGTTGCTCGCGTTCGTCGTGTTCTTCTATCTGACGGACAAGCCCGCCGATGCGCACTGGCTCGCGAAGGACGAACGCGACTGGCTCGTCAATCGTCAGGCGCAGGAGCGGGCGCATCGTGAATCGGTGCATGCGTTCAGCGTGAAGGAGGCCATTTTCAATCCGCGCGTGCTGGCCATTGCGTTGATCTACTTCGGCGCGAATGCGACCAACTATGGCCTGAGCTTCTTTCTGCCACAGATCGTCAAGGCGTTCGGCCTGACCAACCTGCAGACGGGCTTCGTGACGTCGTTGCCTTATGCCGTGGGCGCGATCAGTATGGTGTTGTGGAGTCGGCATTCGGATCGCAAGCTCGAACGCCGCTGGCACGTTGCGATTGCCTTGATGGTGGCGGCGGGCGGCATCGCGGCTTCGGCGGGGCTCGATAACCCGGTGATGAAGATGATCGCGCTCTCGATCGCGGGCTTCGGCATCTTCGGTTGCCTGCCCGTGATCTGGACGCTGCCGGCTTCGTTCCTGTCGGGCGCGGCCGCTGCCGGCGGTATCGCTGCGATCAACTCGCTCGGCAACCTCGCGGGCTTCTTCGGTCCCTATGCGATGGGCTGGATCAAGGACAGCACGGGCGGCTTCGGCGCGGGCTTGCTGTGTCTTGCAGGGGCGGGCATGGTCGGTGTGGCTGCCGTGTTGCTGCTGCATCACGATGCGGCGCTGGAGACGATTTCCGGCGAGCACGATATCGAGGACGGCGAGCCGAACATGGCGGCTCGCTAACGCCAGCCGTCGTATCGGCGGCAAGGATCGCGTGATATGCGGTCCTTGCCGCGCATTCACGCCGAAGCAGCCTGCGCGCGCCGCAATCTCTCGCGGCTATTGATCAAATGCAGGCGCATGGCGGTGCGCGCGGAATCCGCATCGCCGCGTTCGATGGCATCCGCGATCTGTTCATGCTCTCGGTTCACGCGCATCAGATACTCCGCGTATTGTTCGCGCGGAATGGGCGTGGCCGTGATACGCGTGCGCGGAATCATCCGCGTGCCGAGATGCTCCATGATCTCGACGAAATATCGATTGCCCGTCGCGTGCGCTATCTCCATGTGAAAACGCAAATCGGGCGAGACCGTATCCGATGCCGCGCCGACGCTTCGTGAAAAATCGGCGAGCGCCGAGCGCATCGTCGCGAGGCGGGCGGCATCGCATCGCATGGCCGCGAGTCCCGCGCTCTCCGTTTCGAGGCTGATGCGCAATTCGAGGATCGCGAGCGCGTCGATGGAGCCCGCGACATCGGCTGGATCGAGCTGCAACAACGGCGACATACCCGCTTCGCACACGAAGGTGCCGATGCCATGCCGCGTCTCCACGAGCCCCGCAGCCTGCAGACGCGATAGCGCCTCACGCACGACAGTACGGCTCACGCCGAAACGCTGCACCATCTCCGCTTCGGTCGCGAGGCGGGCGCCGGCCTTCAATGTCCTCGCATCGATTTGCGCGCGCAACGCATCGACCAGTTGCGCGGTGAGGCTGCGTCGCGCGGCAGGCAGCGCAATGGATGGATCTGTCGAAGAAGCATGGAGCGACTCGGCATGCGGATCGGGCGATAGCGTCACGGCGTTCTCGTTGGCGTGGGTTTTACACACATTGACAAATCGGTCGGCAAATGATGATATGCGTCATGTAGTGATATGACAACGTACAATAAGACGCGTGCAGGGTAATTCCTAGCCACGACAGCCTTCAGGAGACAAGGTTGATGGAACAACAAACCAACGACGTCGCGCGATTCGATCGGCTGCTGCTGACGGGTGCCGCAGGCGGTATCGGACGGGCGATCCGTCATCGCGTCGCGGAATTCGCGCAACATGTGCGCATTTCCGACTTGCCCGGTGTGCTGCCGGGCGATTCGGCGCCTCACGAGGAACTCGTTCCTTGTGATCTGGCCGACCGCCAGGCCGTCGATGCGCTCGCGGCCGACTGCGATGCGATCATCCACCTCGGCGGCGTGTCGGTGGAGCGACCCTTCGAGGAGATTCTCGAAGCCAACATCAAGGGCGTGTTCAACCTCTATGAAGCGGCTCGCCGTCAGGGTGTCAGGCGCATCGTGTTCGCGAGCTCGAATCACGTCACGGGTTTCTATCGGCAGGACGAACGAATCGACGCCACCGCGCGCAAGCGTCCTGACGGCTACTACGGGTTGTCGAAATCGTTCGGCGAAGACATGGCGCAGATGTATTTCGATCGCTACGGCATCGAAACCGTCAGCATCCGCATCGGCTCCGTGTTTCCGGAGCCGAAGGATCGCCGCATGATGGCGAGCTGGATGAGCTACGACGACTTCCATGAATTGCTGCGCCGCAGCCTGTTCACGGAGGACGTCGGCCATACGATCGTGTTCGGCATGTCCGCGAACGCGCACACATGGTGGGACAACCGCTGCGCTGCGCATCTGCGCTTCGAGCCGCGCGACTCGTCCGAGCAGTTCCGCCAAAAGATCGAAGCGACGCCGCCGCCCGCGCCCACCGATCCCGTGGCCGTACTGCAAGGCGGCACGTTCACCACGACGGGCCCGTTCGACCCGGTTTAATGCATGCAGCATGCGGTATCACGACATTCGTAGTATGTCGTCATACATCCAGCACGGGCGTCATGGAGCAGGCACCCGGGCATCACAGGAACATTTGCCGCCATGTTTTCTCTCGATTTCACCCCGCTGTTGCCGTACTGGCCGACGTTCCTGCTGGGCGCCTGGCTCACGCTCAAGATGACGTGCGTGGCCGTGTTCTTCGGCCTGATCCTCGGCATGCTCGTCGCGTTCGCCAAGCGCGCGAAGGTGCCGGTGCTCACGCGCGTCTGCATCCTCTATATCGAGGCCGTGCGCAACACGCCGTTTCTGGTGCAGATCTTTCTTCTGTACTTCGGTCTTGCGAGCATCGGCTTGCGCATGCCGACCTTCGCGGCCGCCGCGCTCGCCATGACGATCAACATCGGCGCCTATGCAGCCGAGATCATTCGCGCCGGTCTGGAATCGGTGCCGCGCGGACAGATCGAAGCGGCCGAATGCCTTGGGCTTTCGAAGTGGCGCATCGGCTGGCACGTGATGCTGCAGCCGTCGATCGAAAAGGTCTATCCCGCCCTGACGAGCCAGTTCCTGCTGATGATGCAGGCCTCGGCGATAGCGTCGCAGATTTCCGCTGAAGAACTCGCGGCGGTCGCCAATACCGTGCAGTCCGATACATTCCGCTCACTCGAAACGTACATCGTGGTGGCGGGGCTGTATCTCGTGTTGTCGCTGATCATCAAGCTGATTGCGTGGGCAGTGGGCGAGCATCTCTTCAAGCGCCGCCGGGCGATCCGTCTCGCCGCGAAGCGCGCGGGCACGACCCCGCCCGACTCGCAACGCATCGATACCGTCATTCCCGGAGGTGCGGCATGAGCGGCGGATTCACGTCATCGCACCTCGTCTATCTGGTGCAATCGATCGGCTGGACGCTCGTGCTCTCCGTGCTCGCGTTCGTGCTCGGCGGCATCGGCGGCTTCTGCGTGATGCTCGCGCGCATTTCGCCGCGCGCGTGGCTTTCGCGTGCTGCGCTCGTCTATATCGAAGCGATTCAGGGCATTCCGCTGCTGATCCTGCTTTTCATCGTGTACTTCGGCTTGTCGGTTTATGGCTATCAGGTGCCCGCGCTCGTCGCGGCCGGCCTTGCGCTGATGGTCTATTCGAGTGCATATCTCGGCGACATCTGGCGCGGCTGCATCGAAGCCATGCCGAAGCCGCAATGGGAAGCGTCGGAGTGTCTGTCGCTCACGCGCTGGCAGACGCTGCGCCTCGTGATCATCCCGCAGGCGATGCGTCTCGCGCTGCCACCGACGGTCGGCTTTCTCGTACAGCTCATCAAGATGACGTCGCTTGCTTCGGTGATCGGCTTCGTCGAGCTGACGCGCGCGGGGCAGATCATCAACAACTCGATCTTCCAGCCGTTCCTCATCTTCGGGCTGGTCGGCGCCTTCTATTTCGTCCTGTGCTATCCGCTTTCGCGCTGGAGCCAATCGATGGAGAACAAGCTCAATGTCAGCAATCGTTAAGGTCGGCGATATTCACAAGAGCTTCGGCTCCAATCATGTTCTCAAGGGCGTGTCGTTCGAAGTCAACAAGGGCGAGATGATCGCCGTGATCGGCGCGAGCGGCTCGGGCAAGAGCACGGCGCTGCGCTGCATCGACAGGCTCGAGACGATCGACCAGGGGCAGATCGAAGTGTGCGGCATTCGCGTCGACGATCCGAAAGTCGATCTGCATCTGTTGCGCCGCGAAGTGGGCATCGTGTTTCAAAGCTATAACCTCTTTCCGCATCTGACGGTGGAAGAGAACATCATGCTCGCACTGCGTCACGTGAAGAAGATGTCGAGCGACGAAGCACGTCGTATCGCGATGAATGTGCTGGAGCAGGTCGGTCTGGCACAGAAGGCCGACGCGTACCCCGAACAATTGTCAGGCGGACAGCAGCAGCGCGTGGCGATTGCGCGCTCGCTCGCGATGTCGCCGAAGGTAATGCTCTTCGACGAAGTGACGTCGGCGCTCGATCCGCAACTGACGGGCGAAGTACTGCGCGTGATGGAAGACCTCGCGGCGGACGGCATGACGATGCTACTCGTCACGCACGAGATGGCGTTCGCCAAGCGCGTCGCGGATCGCATCATCTACATGCATCAGGGCAAGGTGTGGGAAGTGGGCGACGGCAGCATGCTCGATGCGCCGCGCACGCCCGAATTGCGCGCATTTCTCGATAACGGACTTTGATATCCGCAGCATCCCATCCAGCAACATCAATAACGACGGAGACTCGACTTGAAAGCAAAGACAATCATTGCACGCGCGGCCGTGGCAACCCTGATGATGGCGGCCGCCGTGCACAGCGCGATGGCCGATCAGCTTGACGACATCAAGAAAGCGGGCGTCGTGCGCGTCGCGATCGCGATCGGCACGCCGCTCTTCAGCTACGCGGATCAGAACCTGAAGCCCGCGGGATCGGACGTCGATACCGCCACCGCACTCGCAAAAGATCTCGGCGTAAAGCTCGAACTCGTGCAGATCACCAATGCCGCACGCATTCCGACGCTGCAGGCGAAGCGCGCGGACCTCGTCATCTCGTCGCTGTCGGTCACGCCGGAGCGCGCCAAAGTGGTCGATTTCTCGAACCCGTATGCGGTGATCTCGATCATCGTCGGCGGCGTAAAGACGATCAAGGTGAAGGATTACGCGGACCTCGACGGCAAGACCATCGGTCTCACGCGTGCCACCGTGAACGACACGCTCACGACGCAACAGGCGAAGGGCGCGCAGATCCAGCGCTATGAGGACGACGCGACGCTCATTACGTCGATGGTCACGGGTCAGGTCGAGCTCTTTTCGAGCACGCCTTCGAACCTGAAGGAAATGCAGGACCGCGCGCCGCAACGCAACATCGAGATGAAGTTCGAGCAGAAGACCTTCGATCTCGGCATTGCGATGAACAAAGACCAGCCGCGACTGAAGGAATGGGTGAACAACTGGGTCGGCACGAACATGAAGAACGGGAACCTGAATACGATCTATAAGAAGTACCACGGGCGCGATTTGCCGGAGACCGTGCGCAAGGGCTGAGCTATGGCCGGCGTCGGTCTCCTTCGATGACGCCGGCCCTGCTTCAATGCTGCGCCTCGTAAGCAACAGATTCGACGTAGATCGCGACTGGGCCCCGTTTCTATTTGCATTCCGCATACGAAATTCACCGGCGAATAATGCATTCGAAATGCCGGTATTGCCGTACCGGAAAGCCTGGGTAAGCCATGTCACAGCCGCGCCATGCGGCCTCGCCCCCCGTTCAAGACAATCCACAGTAACCCGGCGTACACTCGCTTTGCGTTTTGAATCCAGCATGCATTGAGCCATAGCGGATGCGCGGCGCCGCTCTGCCCGCGATCCGCCACTCATTGGACTCCCTCTCTTCGTCACAGGAACCATCATGGCCAGGAACACGGTAGCGGACTATCTCGCGAAGACGCTTGCGGCAGCGGGCGTGGAACGCATCTGGGGGGTCACGGGCGACAGCCTGAACGGACTTGCATTCAGCCTCGATCGCGTGGGCTCGATCCGCTGGATGCATACGCGTCATGAAGAAGCGGCCGCTTTCGCAGCGGGCGCGGATGCAGCCGCTACGGGCAAGCTCGCCGTATGCGCCGGGAGTTGCGGACCGGGCAATCTGCATCTCATCAACGGGCTCTACGACTGCCATCGCAATCATCAACCCGTGCTCGCCATCGCCGCGCATATTCCGTCGACCGAAATCGGCCTGAACTACTTTCAGGAAACGCATCCGCAGGACTTGTTCAAGGAATGCAGTCACTTCGTGGAACTGGTGTCCAATGCATCGCAGTTTCCACGCGTGCTCGAACGCGCGATGCGCGCGGCGCTCGATCAGCGCGGCGTCGCGGTCATCGTGCTGCCGGGCGATGTTGCATTGAGCGACGGCCCGGGTGTCGAGCCGCGCTGGACCGCGAGCGCCCCGGGCGCGATCGTGCCGGCCGATGCGGACCTCGGCAGACTCGCCGACCTTCTGAACGGCTGCGAAGCGGTGACGATCATGTGCGGCAGCGGCGTCGCCGGCTCGCATGACGAAGTCATCGCGCTTGCCGACACGCTCGGCGCGCCCATTGTGCATGCGCTGCGCGGCAAGCAGTTCATCGAGTACGACAATCCATTCGATGTCGGCATGACCGGGCTCATCGGCTTCAGCTCGGGCTATCACGCGATGATGTCCTGCGACACGCTGCTCCTGCTCGGTTGCGATTTTCCGTATCGCCCGTTCTATCCCCCGCAGGCGAAGATCGTGCAGATCGACTGGCGCGGCTCGCAACTGGGACGCCGCGCGCCGCTGGAAATGGGGCTCGTCGGCACCATCAAGGAAACGCTCGCGGCACTTTTGCCCAAGCTTAAGCGCAAGGACGAGCGGCGTTTTCTTGAGAACGCGCTCAGGCACTATGCCACCGCGCGCAAGGACCTCGACGATCTCGCGACGCCGTCCGCGCCGGGACGTCCGATCCATCCGCAATACCTCACGAAGCTCGTCGATGAAATCGCCGCCGAGGATGCGATCTTCACCGTCGATGTCGGCACGCCGACGCTATGGGCCGCGCGCTATCTGACGATGAACGGCAAGCGCCAGTTGCACGGCTCGTTCAATCACGGCTCGATGGCCAACGCGATGCCGCAGGCGCTCGGCGCGCAGGCCGCGCAACCGCAACGGCAAGTCGTGTCGCTATCGGGCGACGGCGGCTTGTCGATGTTGCTGGGCGATCTGCTCTCCGCCGTGCAGCTCGAGTTGCCGATCAAGGTCGTCGTGTTCAACAACAGTCTGCTCGGCTTCGTGTCGATGGAGTTGAAGGCGGGCGGCTATCTCGACACCAACGTCGATCTGAGCAAGACCGATTTCTCGCAGATCGCGAAGGGCGCGGGCATCTGGTCGGTACGCGTGGAAGAGTCGGAGCAACTCGAAAACGCGTTGCGGGAAGCGTTCGCGCACAAGGGACCGGCGGTCGTCGATGTCGTCACGTCGAAGCACGAACTCGCAATGCCGCCGACCATCGAGTTGTCGCAGGCAAAAGGCTTCAGCCTCTACATGTTGCGAGCGATTCTGAGCGGGCGCGGCGATGAAATCGTCGAACTCGCGCGCACGAACCTGCGTTGAGCGAGACAGCGTCATGAGCGAAACGAAAGATCGCCTGCCGGTCGATCATGTGTTCGACTTCGAAGGGCAGGCTGTGCACTACGGCGTGATCGGCGAGGGTGCGCCGCTCGTGCTCGTGCATGGGACGCCGTTTTCATCCCAGGTATGGCGGCGTATCGCGCCGATTGCGGCCCGTTCGCGCCGCGTGCATTACTTCGATCTGCTCGGTTACGGCGCTTCGGAAATGCGCGATGGACAGGACGTTTCGCTCGGCGTGCAGAATCGCGTGCTCGCGGCGCTCATCGGGTACTGGAGCGCCGACTGGAATGGCGCATTACCCGATGTGCTCGCGCACGACTTTGGCGGTGCGACATCGCTCAGGGCAGCGTTGCTGAACGGTTGCGCGTATCGCTCGTTGATGCTCGTCGATCCCGTTGCCGTCGCGCCCTGGGGATCGCCTTTCGTGGCTCATGTGCGGCAACATGAAGCCGCGTTCGCAGGCGTGCCGCCGTACATGCATCAAGCGATGCTCGATGCGTATCTGCAAGGCGCGGCGCATCGAAAGTTATCCGAAGAGACGTTGTGCGTTTATACGCAGCCGTGGACGGGCGAGAAGGGGCAGGCCGCGTTCTATCGGCAGATCGCGCAGATGGATCAGCGTTACACGGATGAAGTGCAATCGCGCTACCGTGAATTGACGTGTCCCGTGTCGATTCTTTGGGGCGAAGAAGACGCATGGATACCGGTCGAGCGCGGTATCGAACTCGCATCGCTGATTCCAAAGGCGCGCTTCACGCGTGTGCCCGGATCAGGACATCTGATGCAGGAAGACGCGCCCGAGGCGATCGTCGGCGAATGGCTGACGTTCGTGGGCGCGATCGAACCGTGACTGATTTCACCCCTTGTTTTTAGCGCTCTCGGCGCGAAATGCCGCTTCGCCCGCGTCGGATACCTCGACCCATTTCTTGTCGGGCGGCGCATCGTCGATATAGCTATCGTGCCAGTTCCACCACTTGTAGGTCGGTGTCTGCGGATAGCCTTCAGGCGAGTCTTCCCACAGCTCCTGACGTCCAAGCGGCGTGATGTCGAGATAGTTCCACGTATTGCCCATCTGCTCGTCGCCGCGATTGTTGAGGAAATACGTGCGGAATACGTTATCTCCATCACGGAAAAACACGTTCGTGCCGTGCCATTCGTCGACCCCGAAATCGGCATCGAAACGATCCGTCAGCGTGAACCACGGAATGTTCCAGCCCATGCGTTGCTTCAGCCGAGCGATGTCCTCTTGCGGCGCACGCGATACGAATACCAATGTCGTATCGCGTGCATTCAGATGCGCAAGATGAGCGACCTGATCGGCGACGAGCGAGCAGCCACGGCACGCATGCTCGGGCCAGCCGAACACGCCGGGCTCATAAAACGCGCGATACACAATCAACTGACGCCGTCCGTCGAACAGATCGACAAAGCCGATTTTGCCGTCGGGGCCCTCGAACATATAGTCCGTTTTCACGGCCATCCACGGCATGCGGCGCCGCTCGGCAGCGAGCGCATCGCGGGCGCGCGTGTGAGCTTTTTCCTTCACGAGCAACTGCTGTCGCGCCGCTTCCCACGCTTGCTCCGACACGACGGGTGGCGTACGCATTTCAGTGCGTGCGCCCGCTGTTCCTTTTTCGTCTGATGTAGTCATGGCTTGTGCAACCTCTTGAGTTGTTGTCCGTGAAATCAGTCTGAACTCGAAAGCGAATGGCCGGGAGTAACAAGTGTGACGGCATTTCCTTGGAGGCTGCATTTGACGCTCATGCTGCGGACCTCGTGCGTTCCACGTTCGGCGAGCCAGCATCGATCAGGCCCACGACGCGCCCAGAGCGTGCATCGTTTTCCAGTACGTGAAGAAGCGTCCGGCGAACATGCCCGCGACGACACCCGACACGGCGGCATCGATGACCCCATACGTCGCGAGCGCGGAGAGATTCGTCGCGGTCGCCATCTCGAAGCCGAGCCAGAACTTCGCGATAAACGTAGTGGCGATCAGCAGCAAGGGCACGATCGACCCCGGCAGCATCACGGTGCGAGCGATCGGATCGACAATGAAGCGGCTCCGGCTCGCGTTGAACACGCCAGCGATGACGCCCGCGGCAAGCGCGAGGATCCACGCGGCGACGGCGGCCACGCCCGTGAGCGGCGACGAAATCAGATGCGCGATACCCATGCCCGCAAAAACCAGCGGGATGATCGCGAGCTTCGAAAGCGGCGTAGTGCTGGCCTGCATTGCCTTGATGCCGCGATACAGCAGAAACGCGAGCAGCACCCAGACCCATGTCGGCGTGCCTTGAATGATGGCGATCGGTGTCATGTTCATCTCCTTCAGACCAGTTGACTCACGCGTTTTTATGTCGATGCATCGATTTCCGTCGACGTGTACGGGATGCTGATGAGCATCGTGCAGATCGTCGCGTTGCCGATCGTCATCGGCCTCGTCGTGAATCATCTGTTCGGCAAGCTCGTGCGCAAGATCGAATGGGCGCTGCCGCTCGTGTCGATGGTGTCGATTCTGCTGATCATCGCGGCGGTCGTCGGCGGCACGCAGAAGAGCATCGCGTCGGTGGGCATGGTCGTCGCGGTGGGCGTGGTGCTGCACAACGGCATCGGCTTACTGGGCGGCTACTGGGGCGGCCGCCTGCTCGGCTTCGACGAAGCCGTCTGCCGCACGCTTGCAATCGAAGTCGGCATGCAGAACTCGGGGCTCGCGGCGACGCTCGGCAAGCTGTATTTCACGCCGATTGCAGCGTTGCCCGGCGCGCTGTTCTCGGTGTGGCACAACCTGTCGGGATCGATGCTCGCGGGCTATTGGGCAGGGCGCCCGGCGAAAGGCTCGACGCGCGATACCGATGCAGAGGGCGTCGTTGCGCGACAGGGTTGAGCGTTCGCGCGCAATCGAATGAAAAAACGCGCCTTTGCTGGCGCGTTTTTTTTAGCTCAAGCCGAGCAGCTTGCGAATCGTTTCTTCGGTCTGCGCATAGCGCCCTTCCCCGAAGTGCGTGTACACGATCTTGCCGTTCTGATCGATCAGATAGAGCGCGGGCCAGTACTGGTTGTCATACGCATTCCAGGTTGCGTATCGATTGTCCTGCGCGACGGGATATTCGATTCCATATTTGGCGATCGCTTTCCTGAGGTTGCCGGCATCGCGCTCGAAGGAATACTCGGGCGTATGCACGCCGACCACGACGAGTCCTTTGTCCCGATAGCGCGCGTACCAGTCCTTCACGTGCGGCAGCGTATGTGCGCAGTTGATGCAATCGAAAGTCCAGAAATCGACGAGCACGACTTTGCCGCGCAACTGCGCGAGATCGAGCGGCGCGCTGTTGAACCAGTTATCGATGCCGGTGAAGTCGGGCGCCTGCGCGCCGGTCTGCTGCGTCGTTTTCATGCCGGCCGCGGAGCCGGTCGATGAGAAAGCGGCGAGCGCCGCGACGGCGCCGAGCGCTGCGACCATCGCGGTGGCGACGGCGGCGATCTTGAGTCGAGCGAACATGACGGTTCTCCTTTTCGGTGATGCGTTAAAGCGTATTGAAGCGCGCCGATGTATCGGGCGCGTGTCCCGTTTGTATCGCCATGTATCCGGCGGCGCGGCCGATACACGGCGTTGCACGGCGCGCCGTTTCTGACATTCCCGCGATACATGAAGGCGCTGGAATACGACACATGCTTGTTGTGCCGTATTCCCGGCGTTCGATGCCGGTCCGTCCAACCGCTTTTCACGGAACACCGATCTCATGTCACTCATCGTCATCGCATTGCTCGGCGGCGTGTTCACCGTATTGAGCCCATGCATTCTGCCGGTCGTTCCGTTCGTATTCGCGCGTTCGGACAGGCCCTTCATCACCGACCGCCTGCCGCTTCTCATCGGACTCGCGGGCACGTTCGCGCTCGTGACCGGCCTCGGCGTCGCGGGTCTCGCGGGCGCCGCGCAACTGAATCAGTACGGCCGCTGGATCGCGCTCGCGACGCTCGCGCTGTTCGGCGCAGCGCTCCTGTTTCCGTCGATTGCCGCGCGGCTCACGCGTCCGTTGTCGGCGCTTGCGGATCGCCTCGTCGCGCGTTCGCAAACCCAGGGGACGACGCGCCGTGTCGCGTCGTCCATGCTGCTCGGCGCGGCGACCGGGCTGCTGTGGGCGCCGTGCGCAGGGCCGATTCTCGGCGTGATCCTCACGGGCGCCGCCTTGCATGGCGCGAGCTGGCACACGGCTGCGGCACTCGTTGCCTATGGCGTCGGCGCGGCCAGTTCGCTTGCGATCGCGTCGAGCCTCGGCAAGCGCGCGCTGGATGTCGTCAAGCGCTCGCTCGGCGTGGGCGAGCATCTGCGGCGTGCAATGGGCGCGCTCGTCGTATTGACCGTGGCCGCGATAGCAACGGGCTTCGACACGCGCTTGCTCGCGCATATCCCCGGCGCGCCGACGACCGGCATCGAGAGCAAGCTCGTCGGCATGCTGAAGGCGAAGCAGACTTCGCGCGATGCACAGCAAGGTGCGCGCGTCATGCGCGTATCGATGCCGGCCGCGCTGCCGGTTCAGGGCAGACTGCCATCGCTCGACGGCGCGACGACCTGGCTCAACGCCAAGCCGCTTTCCACCGACGCATTGCGCGGCAAGGTCGTCGTGGTCAACTTCTGGACGTACTCGTGCATCAACTGCCTGCGCACCTTGCCGTATCTCAAGACGTGGGCGCAACGTTATGGCGATGACGGGCTCGTCGTCGTCGGCGTGCATACGCCCGAGTTCGGCTTCGAGCGCGACACCGGCAACGTGAAGCGCGCGCTCGCGAACCTGAACATCACGTACCCGGTTGCTATCGACAACGATTACGCCATCTGGCGCGCGTTCGGCAATCAGTACTGGCCGGCGTTCTATATCGTCGATGCGCAAGGGCGCGTGCGCTTTCATCATTTCGGCGAAGGCGGATACCGCGAGGCCGAGAACGCGATTCGCGAGTTGCTCGCCGATAGCGGCGCGACGATGAACGTGCGCGATGTACACACCGTGCAGGCCAACGGGGCGCAGGCCGCGGCCGATCCGGCGAACATCGGCTCAGGCGAGACCTATGTGGGCTACAAACAGGCGCAAGGCTTCGCATCGCCGCAACGCGTGATGCCCGATGGCATCGAGACCTACACGCTGCCCGCGCGACTATCGCTTAACGACTGGGCGCTCGAAGGACAGTGGAACGTGGGAGAAGAGGCTGCGGCGCCGGCCGCGCCGCACGCGCGCATCGCGTATCGCTTTCATGCGCGCGATCTGCATCTCGTGCTCGGACCGTCGCCGGATGGCAAGCCAGTCCGATTTCGCGTGACGATCGATGGTGCGGCGCCGGGCGCATCGCATGGCGCGGACATCGCCGCCGATGGCAGCGGCGTCGTGACGAGCGCGCGTCTTTATCAGCTCGTGCGTCAGACGGGTCCGATCGTTGATCGCACTTTCGAAATCGAGTTTCTCGACCCGGGTGCGCAGGCGTATAGCTTTACCTTCGGGTAATTCGCTTGCTGACTTTCTCCTTCGACGCCGCGCCCGATGCGCGGCGTTATCGCCTTTACCAGCAGAAAAAGTTATCCAGACGACCCAGGCTAGGGACATTCCCTAGCGTCTTTTGCGAACGGCCGCGTGGCGCTCATCGTCCACGCGTAGGGCTTTCGCCCGCAAAGCCGCGTCCGCCATGGCGCTGCGATATTCGCGCAACGCTGCACCATTCTCGGGCACCTTGTGCGATGCGCCGATGCATTACCAGAAGTATCGGAAAGTGCTCACAAAATGTCGGTGGGTGATCGAAATTGGCCATGTACGCTTCATTCAACGCAAAGAACGCCGGGAAGTTCCGGCAGCGACATATCCCTTTTTCGAACTTGCTAGGTGGAATGACCCGATGATTCCCAACCTGACGCTCGCACCGAACGACGTCACGAATCCGATTTCCTCGCAGCCGGGAATCGCTTCGCCGGCCCGAACGGTTGCGGCATCCCAGACCGAGATCCTCACGGTCAAGAATCTTTCGAAGATCTTCGGCGCGAAGCCGGAGCGCGCTCAGGCGCTGTTGAAGCAAGGCCTCGGCCGCAACGAAATCTTCGCGCAAACAGGCAACATGGTCGCCGTCGATGATGTCAGCCTCGCCGTCAACGCGGGCGAGATCTTTGTCATCATGGGCTTGTCGGGCTCGGGCAAGTCGACGCTCGTGCGTCTGCTCAACCGCCTGATCGAGCCGACGTCGGGACAAGTGATCCTCGAAGGCCGCGACATCGCGCCGATGAGCACGCCCGAACTGCGCGCCGTGCGCCGCGAAAAAATGGCGATGGTGTTCCAGTCTTTCGCGCTGCTGCCGAATCGCTCCGTCATCGACAACATTGCCTACGGCCTCGAAGTCGCGGGCAGGAAGAAGGCGGATCGTTATGACATCGCACGCGCGGCACTGACGCGCGTCGGCCTCGCTTCCTACGAAAAGCTGTTGCCGAGCGAACTGTCCGGCGGCATGCAGCAGCGCGTCGGCCTTGCTCGCGCGCTCGCGGTGAACCCTTCGGTACTGTTGATGGACGAGGCATTCTCTGCGCTCGATCCGCTCATCCGCTTCGAAATGCAGAACGAACTGCTGCGCTTGCAAAAGGAAGAACAGCGCACGATTGTCTTCATCTCGCACGATATCGAAGAAGCGGTGAAGATCGGCGGGCGCATCGGCATCATGAAGGACGGCCGCCTGATTCAGGTTGGCACGCCGGCCGAGCTCATCCAGTCGCCCGCCGACGATTACGTGCGCGACTTCTTCCGCAATGTCGATGTATCGCGCTTCCTCGAAGCATCGAGTCTGATGACGAAGGTCGAACGCGGTCTCATCGCGTGCAGCACGAGCGCGCCGTCGGAGCGCTATCTGAACAGCCTGATCGACAGCGGCGCCGAGTGCGGATACGTCTGCGACGAGGCGGGGCGCTATCAGGGCTGCGTGACGCCTGCATCGCTGCACAAGAGCGGCAAACGGCCCATCGCCGACGCCTTGCTCCGCGACGTCGCGGCGGTCCCGCTGACAGCCGATTTGCATCAACTCGCGACCATCGCGCTCGGTCAGGAGCACGACGTGCCGGTCACCGATGAACAGGGCAGACTCGCGGGCGTGGTGTCGTGCCGCACGATTCTCAAGCAGGTCATGGAGCGGAGGGCAGCATGAATTCCTCGATCTTTGGAAAGTTCGCCGACGACGCAGTCAACTTTCTCTTCTCGCACTTTCGCGGCGGCTTCGACGCGTTCTCGGCCGCGCTCGGCGCGGTCATCAAGCTGCTCGAAGATGGCCTGGGCGCGGTGCCGTTCATCGCGATGCTCGTGATTCTCATGGGACTTGCGCTGTGGAGAAGGGGTGTCGTATTCGCGGTGTTCGTCGGCGCGGCGCTCTACGTGATCAATTACATGGGCCTCTGGGCGCAGACGGTTTCGACGCTCGCGCTCGTCATCGCGGCGACGTTCTTCAGCCTCGTGATCGGCGTGCCGCTCGGCATCTGGGGCGCACGCAACAGACGTGTGGAAGTCGTGCTGCGTTCCTTGCTCGATTTCATGCAGACGATGCCCGCGTTCGTCTATCTGATTCCCGCGGTCATTCTGTTCGGTCTCGGGCGCGTGCCCGCGGTGATCGCGACGATCGTGTTCGCAATGCCGCCGGTCGTGCGTCTGACCACGCTCGGCATTCGCCAGGTGCGGGAGGAACTGCTCGAAGCGGGCCGGTCCTTCGGCAGCACGGATGCGCAACTGCTTTGGAAGATCCAGTTGCCGAATGCATTGCCTTCGATCATGGCGGGCGTGAACCAGACGATCATGATGGCGTTGTCGATGGTGGTGGTCGCTTCGATGATCGGCGCGGGCGGCCTCGGCGAATACGTCCTGAGCGGGATTCAGCGGCTCGATATCGGCATCGGCTTCGAAGGCGGGCTCGGCGTAGTTCTGCTCGCAATCATTCTGGATCGTTTGACGGAGAGTTTCGGCGTGAAGTCGAAGAAGTCGAAGAAGAAAGTCATCTCCACGCCGGCCAAGCCCGCCGCGGCCGGAAGCACCGCTCAGACCTGAGCATCACAGCGTCGACTACACATTAATACTGCATTGTCAGTTACGGAGTCCGAAATGAAAAACAGCTTCATCAAATCCCTCATCGTCAAGATCGTGACGCCGGCCATCGTGGCGTTCGGGGCCGGCTCGAGCCCGGCGATCTCGGCCGAGCCGATCAAGATCGCCGTCACGAACTGGGCCGATGTGCTCGCGGTCGCGAATGTCGCGAAGTACGTGCTCGAAACGAAGCTCCAGCAGCCGGTGCAGTTCGTCCAGGCGGATATCGGCATCCAGTATCAGGGCGTGTCGCGCGGCGATCTCGACATCATGGTCGGCGGATGGCTGCCGGTGACGCACGGTCAGTATGTGGCGCGCTACAAGGACACGCTCGATGATGTCGGCATCATTTACACGGGCGGCAAGAACGGCTGGGCGGTGCCAGCGTATGTGCCCGAGTCGCAGCTTTCGTCGATCGAAGACCTGAAGAAGCCCGAGGTGCAGAAGCAACTCAACGGCGTGATCCAGGGCATCGAACCGGGCGGCGGTCTCATGCAGGCGTCGGAGCGGACAATCAAGGCTTATGACCTGTCCGGCTACAAGCTGCAATCGTCGAGCGAGGCGGGCATGCTCGCATCGGTGCAGCGTGCGTATGGATCGAAGCAATGGATCGTCGCGACCGTATGGAGCCCGCACTGGCTGTTTCAGAAGTGGCAGATGCGCTATCTGAAGGACCCGAAGGGCACGCTCGGCGGCGAGGAACAGATTCACGCCTTCGCATCGAAGCAGTTCGCGACCAAGTTTCCACGCGCGGATGTATTCTTCAAACACTACAAGCTGACGCTCGCGGATGTCGAGGCGATCGAGTTCGAAGGCAATTCGACCAACGATTACGCAACCGCCGCGAAGAAGTTCGTCGACGCGCATCCGGACAAGGTAAAGGCGTGGCTCGCGCAGTGACGCCTGACGCGCACCGCGCATGAGCACACACCCTCCATTCATCGAGAGACAAACATGAGCTTCGAAGGCGTACACACTCCGCTCGTCACCCCGTTCAAGGACGACGGCGAAATCGATCATGAAATGCTCGGTCAGCACGCCGCCAGTCTCGTGGGCCGCGTATCGGGCATGGGCGTCGGCGGCACTACCGGCGAGTACTACGCGCTCAGCTTCGACGAGCGCGTAAAGACGTTCGATACGGTGGCCTCCACCGTCGGCGGAAAGACGTATCTCACGGCGGGCATCAACGCGACCACGACGAAAGAAGTCCTGCGTATCGGACAGGAGGCGAAACGCGCGGGCTATGACGCGTTGCTCATCGCAGCGCCGTATTACGTGCAGCCGACGCAGGAAGAGTTGCTCGATCATCTGCTGAAGGTCGATGACGCGCTCGACATGCCGATCATGCTCTACAACTTCCCGGCACGCACCGGCACGGCTATCGGCGATGAAGTCCTCGACAAGCTGCTCGCGCGCCCCAACTTCGCGGCGATGAAGGAGAGCACGGGCGATATTGCGCATCTGCATCATCTCGCCACGCATCTGCCCGAGCGCTTCGTTCTCAGTTGCGGCATGGACGATCAGGCGCTCGAGTTCTTCGCATGGGGCGCGCGAAGCTGGGTCGCGGGGGCATCGAACTTTCTGCCTGAAGCGCATGGCGAGTTGCTCGAAGCATGCGTGAAGCGCGGTGATTTCAATGCTGGCCGCAAGCTGATGGCGCAATTGCTCCCCGTGCTCGAACTGCTCGAGCGCAGCGGGAAATTCATCCAGTATGTGCGTTACGGATGCGAACTCGCGGGCACGCGCGTCGGCAACGCACGTGCGCCGCTCGGCACGCTCAACGACGAAGAGCGCAGTGCCTTCGCCAAGATCGTTCAACCCTTGCTGCGCAACGCTCAGTAACGTGAATGGCCTCGAAACTGGACTTCATGCGGTTTCCCGCGCCTGACGGCGTGAACGGCTGGTGGGAGAGCCTGCCACCCGTCGCGCCCGCCAGAAGTGTGACGGGCGAAGCGCGCTTCGACTTCGTCGTGGTCGGCGGGGGTATCACCGGTTTGTGTGCGGCGCGCCGGCTTGCCGAACTTGCACCGGATGCCTCGATCGCGCTCGTGGAGGCTGATCGCATCGGGCGTTCGACAGCGGGGCGCAATTCCGGCTTTTTCGTCGATTTGCCGCATGACATCAGCAGCGAGAGTTATTCGCGCAGTGTCGAGGCCGACAAGGCGGACGTGCGCCTGCAACGGCATGGCATCGGCTATGTGCGCAGCACGGTCAAGGCGAACGGTATCGATTGCGACTGGCGCGACGACGGAAAGTATCACGCCTCGGTGAACAAGAAGGGCCATGCGGCGCTGACTCATTTCGCGGATGGGCTCGCGCGTATCGACGAGCCATGCGAGTGGCTCGACGAGGCCGCGATCGCCGGCGTGACGGGCACGCGCTTCTATCAGAGCGCGCTCTTCACGCCGGGATGCAGCACGGTTCAGCCGGCGGCGCTTATGCGCGGCCTCGCTGCGACGCAACCGTCGAACGTAACCGTGTTCGAAATGAGCGCGGTAAAGGGCATGGATACGCGCGGCCAGACGAAGCTGCTGAGCTTCGCGAACGGCAGTATCGAGGCGAAGCGCGTCGTGCTGTGCACCAATGCGTATGCAGCCACCTTTGGCGGCCATCCGAACGGCTTGCTGCCGGTCTATACGTTCGCGTCGATGTCGCGTGTCATGACCGACGACGAGATCGCAAAACTCGGCGGCACGAATTCCTGGGCGCTCATTCCGGCCGATCCGATGGGCACCACCGTGCGCCGTCTCGCCACGAACCGTATTTGCGTGCGCAACCATTTCGCGTTCCGGCCCAATCTTTCGGTGTCGGAAGGCGACCTCGCGAAAGCGAAACATCTGCATCAACGCTCGTTCGACCGGCGCTTTCCGATGCTCGCGGACGTCGAGCTGCAATACACATGGGGCGGCGCGTTGTGCCTTTCGGCAAATAACGGCGCGCTATTCGGGCAACGCGACGACGGCGTGTACGAGGCCGTCGGCTGCAACGGGCTCGGCCTGAGTCGCGGATCGGCGGCGGGCAAGCTCATCGCCGAACACGCGCTCGGGCAATCGAACGAACTGATCGATCAACTGCTGAAACAGCCGCATCCGCGTTCGCTGCCGATGCGGCCGATCGCGGACGTCGCGGTATCGGCGGCGATCTGGATGAAGGAATTCTCGGCGGGCGCCGAGCTTTGAATCTCTGAGGACATGACATGACGACGTATCAGGAATGGAAACGTCAGGCGGAACACCTGTCGCTCGACGGCCGCGCATTCATCGCGGGAGCACGCTGCAATGCCGCATCGAATGAAACGTTCGGCACGCTGAATCCTTCGACCGGCAAGGTGCTCGCGGAGGTCGCGAAGTGCGACGCCAAGGACATCGACCGCGCGGTCGTCGCGGCGCGTGAGGCGTTCGAATCGGGCGTGTGGTCGAAGGCCGCGCCATCGCAGAGAAAGGCGGTCCTGCGGCGCCTTGCGCAACTGATCGATGAAAACGCCGAAGAGCTCGCGCTCCTCGAAGCGCTCGAAGCCGGCAAGCCGATCAGCGAATGCATGGGGCTCGACATTCCCGAGTCGGCGGCGTGCATCCGCTGGCATGCCGAGGTGACGGACAAGCGTTACGACGCGCTGTCGCCGTCCGGTCCGAACGTCGTGAGCATGATCACGCGTGAGCCGATCGGTGTCGTCGGCGCAGTGCTGCCGTGGAATTTTCCGGCGCTGATGCTGGCGTGGAAGATCGGGCCGGCGCTGTCCGTGGGCAACAGCGTCATCGTGAAGCCTGCGGAGCAGACCTCGCTCTCGACGCTGCGCATCGCCGATCTCGCACTGGAAGCGGGCGTGCCGCCCGGCGTGTTCAGCGTCGTGACGGGCTTCGGCGAAAGCGCGGGTCAGGCGCTCGGCACGCACGCGGATGTCGATCTCATCGCCTTCACGGGCTCGACCGAAACGGGCAAGCGCTTCCTGCGCTATTCCGCCGATACGAACCTGAAGCGCGTCGTGCTCGAATGCGGCGGAAAGAATCCGCAAGTCGTATTGCCCGACGTCGCGAATCTCGATGCCGTCGCGGAGCAGGCTGTCGCCGCCGCGTTCTGGAACATGGGCGAGAACTGCAGCGCGGGCTCGCGCATTCTTGTTCACACGAGCCAGAAGGCCGAACTGCTGCAAAAGGTGCAGGCCGTGCTCGAAGGCTGGAAAACCGGCGATCCGCTCGATCCCGATGTCAAGCTCGGCTCGCTCATCGAGGAGGCGCATTATCGCAAGGTGCTTGGCCACATCGAGAAGGCGAAGGCCGAGGGTGCGCGTGTCGCGAGCGGCGGAAACGCGACGCTGATTGAAACGGGCGGCTGGTTCGTCGAGCCGACGATCTTCGACAACGTCACGCCGGAAATGAGCATCGCGCGCGACGAGGTCTTCGGCCCGGTCGTCTGCTTTATCGAATATGCTGACGTCGACGAGGCCGTGCGCATCGCGAACGATACGTGCTACGGACTCGCGGCATCGCTATGGACCGACAACGTGAACCAGGCGCATAAAGTCGCGGCGCGCATCCGCGCGGGCACCGTGACCGTGAACTGCTTCGGCGAGGGCGATCTCTCGACACCCTTCGGCGGCTTCAAGCAGTCCGGTTTCGGCGGACGCGACAAGTCGGTCTACGCGCACGACCAATATTGCGAGCTGAAGACGACCTGGCTGAAGCTCGACTGATCATCGGACGAGGCAACATGCGCATTGGCTTCATCGGCACCGGCACGATCACGGCGCGGTCGTGACCGGCATGATCCGCTTCGGCGTTTCTTTCGAGCGCGTGGCGCTGTCGCCACGCAATGCGAAAACTGCGGCGCGCTTGGCCGCGCTCGACGCGCGTATCGAAGTCTGCGAAAGCAATCAGCGCGTGCTCGATACGTCGGACGTCGTCTGTCTTGCGGTCGTGCCGCAGATCGCACAGGACGTTTTGAGCGAGCTTACATTCGATGCGCGGCATCACGTCATCAGCTTTATCGCGGGGAAATCCCTCGATCAGATCCGGGCTTTGGTGCGCCGTTCGGCGAGAATCGTGCGCGCGGTGCCGCTGCCCGCCGTAGCGGCGGGCAAGGGCAGCACGGCGATCTGCCCGCACGACGACATCGCACGGACGCTGTTCGCGCCGCTCGGCGAAGCGGTCGAAGTCGACGACGAGCATCAGTTCGATGCCCTGTCCGCCGCGACCGCGACGATGGCCGCCTTCTTCGCGCTGCTCGAGGAACAGGCGTCGTGGCTCGTGGCGCAAGGCGTGCCGTATGCGTCGGCCCGTTCGTTTTTGTCGGGCTATCATGTGGGGCTTGCACATGAAGCGACCTCTGGCACCGAGCCTTTCTCCGCGATGATCGGGCACGCGAGCACGCCCGGCGGCCTCAACGAGCAGTTCAACCGTGAGTTGTCGGAGCGGGGCACGTACGCGCATTATGCGGAGGCGCTCGACAACATCATGCGCCGCGTGAAAGGGCGTGGATAACGAGGTCAGGCGATCATCGCGCCCCTCGAAGGTGATTCACATGCAGAAGAAACAGCAGTTCGCGGACCGGCTACTCGCCCAGATGCCGTCGCTGCGCGCGCTCCGGTGTTTCGTCACCGCGGCGCGCTACGAAAGCTTCACGCAAGCCGCGGAAGTGCTGTGCGTCACGCAGGCGGCGGTAAGCCGGCAGATCAAGGAACTCGAAGACACGCTCGAAGTGGCGCTTTTCGAGCGCACTGGCCGGCACATCGCGCTGACCGACGCGGGCCGCATTCTCTACAACGCGTCGTATCTCTCGATCATGAACATCGCGGAGGCGGCGCAGGCGGTGCGGCGCGTCGATCGCCACGCGTTGACGCTCTGCATCTCTCATACCTTTTCGGCGCTCTGGCTTTCGTTCAGGCTGCCCGCGTTTCGCCAGCGCTTTCCGGACATCCGCCTGCATGTGATGGTGACCGAGCACTTCATGGAGCTCGACGAGCTCATGCAGCCCGATGTCATCATCACGAAGAATCCGCCGCGCGAGGCGGAGTATGAAGTCGAACCGCTCTTTCACGACATCGTGTATCCGGTGTGCAGCGCGCCTTTTCATGAGCGCTATTTCCGTGGGCGCACGCTCAAGCCGCTCGATCTGCTCGCGCATCCCACGCTGAGCCTTTCGCTGCTCGGTCGCGCGCAAGTGTGCGAGCACGTCGACTGGCGCGTGTGGAAGAACTGGTATCAGCAAGGCGACGGTTCCGAACGCCTCGATCAGCACGACAATTTCGAAAGCAACGACTATCGGCTGCTCGTCGCGCAGGCCGAAGCAGGCGAAGGGACGTTGCTCGGCTGGCATCATCTCGTGCATCGTCAGGTCGAACAAAAGAAGCTGGTCCGTCCCGTCGACGACGCGCTCGTGTTCCATGACCGTCATCACTATCTGATCACGCATCGCAACGCGAAATCGCGCCCGGAATACATGCAGTTTCGCGAATGGCTCGACGAGGAAATCGGCACGATGATGCAGCAATGGCCCGCGGCCGAATCGAAGGCCGTTCTCTGAGCGACGCATGAAACCTGCAACCGAAAAAACGAAAGGGTATCGGCGGCTCATTCCGTCGGTGACTGCGCTGGTCGAGTTCGAAGCTGTCGCGCGGCTCGGCAGCTTCACACTCGCGGCGCACGAACTGGGCGTCACGCAGGCCGCCGTGAGCCGGCAGGTGCGGTTCCTCGAAGAAACCCTGGGCACGCGGCTGTTTCGCCGCCTGCATCGCGCGATCGAACTGACCGGCGAAGGCGAGGCGCTGTATCGCGTCGTCGCCGAATCCATGCAGAAGATCGCGAGCGTGTTCGACCGCATCGCGCGCGGCCCCGTGCAGCAGGAGCTCGTGCTGGCCGCTACTTCCGCGTTCTCGCACTTCCGTCTCTTGCCGCGGCTCGCGTCGCTCAAGGCCGCGCAGCCCGATCTGCAACTGCGCCTGTCCACGCAAATGTTCACGGCGGATCTGCGGCACAAGGAGATCGATGTCGCGGTGCGCTTCGGCAACGGCGTCTGGCCGGACGGCACGGCGACGCTGCTCTTCGACGAGGAGGTATTTCCGGTCTGTTCGCCATCATGGCTCGAGGCGCAGGCAGAGCCGATGTCGCTGGAAGCGCTCGCGGGCACCGTGCTCGTCGAATCGGATTCGACTTCGGAAGGCTGGATGGGCTGGGAAGAATGGTTTCACGCGGTCGGCTTCAGGCCGATGCGCCTGAATTTCGCGCTGCGTTGCAGCCTCTACACGGACGCGATCCAGGCCGCGCGTTACGGCCAGGGCGTCGCGCTCGGATGGGGCCGGCTCGTTCACGATTTCCTCGAAAGCGGCGAACTGGTCAGGCTGCAAGTGGCGTCGTTCAAGCCGGACGATTGCTACTTCGCCGTGGTGCCGCACGGCCGCGCCATCACGCCCGCTATCGACGCTCTGATCAAGTGGCTGCGCGGCGATGCGCACGCATAACCCAAAGTCATCTGTCACGGAAAATAAAGCGTATTGACGCTATTTTTCAGCGATCCAATACTCGGGTTATCGCGGGACCACTCGAAGTCCCGATCCCTGAACGATGGAGAGCGACGATGTCCGAAGTGCAATGCAAGACTCTTGGCGAACTGATCCGCAGCCGCGAGCCCGGCCACGGATTGCCCGGCGAGCTGTTCGGGCGGCAGGACGTGTTCGAGAAGGATGTCGAGGTCTTTTTCCATAAGCACTGGATTCTGGTCGGCGTGACGGCGGACGTGCCGGAACCGGGTGATGTCTCCACGGTGGATATCGGCCGGGCTTCGATCATCATCGTTCGCGACGACGAGGAGAACATCCGCACTTATCGCAACGTCTGCCGTCATCGCGGCGCGCGCCTGAAGGAGGCCGGGAAATCGACGGTCGGCATGCTGGTGTGCCCGTATCACCAGTGGACCTACGATCTCGACGGCAGCCTGCGCCACGCCGCGCACATGGGCCGAGATTTCGATCCGAAGTGCCGCAGCCTGCTGCCGGTGCATACGCGCATCGTCGGCACGCATATCTTCGTGTGCCTTGCCGACGAACCGCCGACGGACATCGCGAAGCTCGAAGACACGATGGCGCCGCGGTTCGCGCCGTTCGACCTGCGCAACACGAAGATCGCGTTCGAATCTGAGATCATCGAGAACGGCAACTGGAAGCTCGTGATCGAGAACAACCGCGAGTGCTATCACTGCGCGGCGACGCATCCGGAACTGACCGCTTCGTTTCTGCCCGAGGATTTCGGCTTCAGCACGGAAAATCTCACGGAGGAAGCGCTCGGGGAAATCGAGGCCTACAAGGCCCGGAACGCGGCATGTCAGGCAAGCTGGGAGCGCGACGGCTTCACGAGCGCGACCGTCGAATGGCTGGACGAGGATGCCATCACGCAGTTCAGAACGCAGCAACTCGTCATCGCGGGACACGGCGAATCGCAGACCATCAGCACGAAGGTCGCGAGTCAAAAGCTGCTCGGCAATCTGCAGCGGCGCGATCTGGGCGACACGCATCTCTGGACGCACAACGCATGGACGCACGTGATGAGCGACCACGCGGTCATCTCGTACATCATCCCGCTCGCGCCGGATAAAACGCTCGTGCGCTCGAAATGGCTCGTGCACGCGGATGCGGTCGAGGGCGTCGATTATCAGATTCAGGATCTGACGGAAGTGTGGGTCGCGACCAACGCGCAGGACAAGCATCTGGTCGAGATCACGCATGAAGGCACGCAGGATCCCGCCTATCGGCCCGCTGTGTTCTCGCCGTTCACGGAGAGCTATGTGGAGCAGTTTTCGCGCTGGTACTCGGCTCGCCTGCGCGCCCACGGCGTCTGAATGACGCCCCCGCTCAGTGATCGGTCACGAAAGTCGGGTGGCGTGTGCGAATCTCGTCCACCTGACTGAGCGTGCCGGATAAATGCCTGCGCAGCGCGGCATCGGCTGCGTCGGCATCGCCTTTTTCAATGGCATCGACGATTTCCGTGTGATCTCGCACCACGGCCATCGTCTTGCCCTCGACCGGCAAATGCAGACGGCGCAGGCGGTCGATATGGCCGCTCAGTCTGCGCACGAGGTCCCAGAGTTGCGGTACGCCCGCGGCCTCATACATTTGCCGATGGAAAGCCTGGTCGAGCGCTGAAAACTGCTCGACGTCCTTCGGATCGAGCCACTCCGTCTGTTCCGCGATCGTCGCGCGCAGCCGCGCGACCAGCGACGCCCTGTGGTCCCGCGCCAGCGTGCGCACGACTTCGAGTTCGATCGAGCGGCGCAGAAAATGCGCCTGCATCGCCGACGCCACGCTGATCTGGCTTACGACCGTCGCGTGTTGCGGAAAGATGTCGACGAGTCCTTCTTCGCCGAGCTTCATCAGCGCATCGCGCACAGGCGTCTGGCTGAGGCCGTAGCGCGTTGCGAGTTCTGTGCGCGACAGCACCGTACCGGGCTCCAGTTCGAGCGAAAGGATCATTTCGCGCAGCCGCTCGAAAACCTGCGGCGCGGCATGGCGGGAGCGGTCGAGGCGATGGACCGTGGCGGAAGCGGCGTTTTTCATGTCAGAGGGAAAGCGGTTCGCGACTGAAACATTAGTACTATAGCCGCGCTCGGCGGCATGTGGCGGGGCAACTTCGAAAAGGACGATGAGCGTATACCCGACTGACACACTAATGTATTAGTGCTTTACGATGCCGGAACTCCTGCAACTTTCGAAGATGCCCGACATGACCCGCGATATCGCCATCACCCAGGTTCGAATCACGCCGATCGCCTTTCGCGACGGCCCGTTGCTTAACGCCGCGGGCATCCATGAGCCTTGGGCGTTGCGCGCTATCGTCGAGCTGGAGACGAGCGACGGGCGTGTCGGCATCTCCGAAACGTATGGCGACGAGCCGATGCTGCGCGTGCTCGATCAGGCCAGAGAGCTTGTGATCGGCCTGTCGCCGTTCGACCTGAACCGGATGGAAGAGCGTGTGCGCGCGACGATCAAGGCGACGCCCGGCGCCGTCGAGTTCGAACTCGCCCCCGGCTCGCATGCCGCGAAAAATGCGCCGAAGGTCATCAGCACGTTCGAAGTGGCGATGCTCGATCTGCAAGGGCAGATCGTCGGTGCGCCGGTCGTCGATCTCCTCGGCGGCAAGGTCCGCGACGCCGTGCCGTACAGCGCATATCTGTTTTTCAAGTACGCGGAACATATCGGCGAGCCCTATGCACCCGACGCGTGGGGCGAGGGCATCAGCCCGGAGCAGATCGTCGCGCAGGCGCAGCGCATGATCGACCTGTACGGTTTCCAGAGCATCAAGCTAAAGGGCGGCGTGTTCGAGCCCGCGCATGAAATCGCCTGCATGCAGGCGCTCGCGAAGGCGTTTCCCGGCGTGCCGCTGCGCCTCGATCCGAACGCGAACTGGACACTCGAGACGAGCATCGCGGCCGCGCCCGAGCTCGACGAGATTCTCGAATACTACGAGGACCCATGCCCCGGCCTCGAAGGCATGGCCGAACTGCAAAAGCACACGAAGCTGCCGCTCGCGACCAACATGGTCATCACCACGATGGACGACTTCCGTCGCGGCTGCAACATGGGCTCGATCAAGGTGCTGCTCTCCGATCACCACTACTGGGGCGGGCTGCGCGCAACGCAGACCCTCGCGCGCATGGCCCGGCTGTGGGGCTTCGGCATGTCGATGCATTCGAACTCGCACCTCGGCATCAGCCTGATGGCGATGACGCATGTCGCGGCGAGCGTGCCGAACCTCACGTATGCGTGCGACACACATTACCCGTGGCAGGAGGAAGAAGTGATCAAGGGCGGCCGCGTCAAATTCGATAACGGCGCGGTGCGCGTGCCGACGACGCCGGGTCTCGGTGTCGAGCTCGATCGCGAGCAGCTCGCCGCATTGCACGAGCAATACCTGACGTGCGGCGTGCGCAATCGCGACGACCTCTCGCAGATGCGCAAGTATCAGCCGGACTTCACCGGCAAGAACCCGCGCTTCTGAGTCATAGAACAAGTACACGCGCATTCCAGGAGACAACTTCATGAGCAGTTCCAGCGCGCTGTCGAGCGCCGTCCGCAAGATCAAGTGGCATGTGCTGCCGCTTTTCGTCGTGATGTTCATCGTCAATTACATCGACCGCGTGAACATTGGTTTCGTGCGCCAGCATCTGAGCGCGGATCTCGGCATCGGCGCGGCGGCCTATGGACTCGGCGCGGGCTTGTTCTTCGTGAGCTACGCGGTGTTCGAGGTGCCGTCGAACATGCTGATGCAGCGCTTCGGCGCGAAGGCGTGGCTCACACGCATCATGATCACGTGGGGGCTCGCGGCCGTGGGCATGGCCTTCGTGAAGGGCGAGACCTCCTTCTATGCGATGCGGCTTCTGCTCGGCGCGGCCGAAGCGGGCTTCTTCCCGGGCGTCGTGCTCTATTTCACGCAATGGCTGCCGCGCGATGAACGCGGCAAGGCGATGGCCGTCTTTCTGAGCGGCTCGGCGCTGGCTTCGGTATTCTCCGGCCCGATCTCGGGCGGGCTGATGCTGATCGAGGGCGTGGGGCTGCGCGGCTGGCAGTGGATGTTCATCATCGAAGGCATGGCGTCGGTCGTGCTCGCCGGCTTCGTATGGTTCTGGCTCGATTCGAAGCCGCGCGACGCGAAATGGCTCACGCCCGCCGAGCAGGATGCGGTCGTCGCCGAAATCGAGGACGAGCAGCGCCGTCGCGATGCCGCGCACACGAAGAAGCCATCGTCGTGGAGTCTGCTGCGCGATCCGCAGATCCTGATCTTCTGCCTGATCTATTTCTCGGTCTCGCTGACGATCTACGGCGCGACGTTCTGGCTGCCGAGCATCATCCGCAAGATGGGGCATCTCAACGATTTCCAGGTCGGCCTCTTCAACTCGATTCCGTGGCTTATCTCCATCGTCGCGATGTATCTGTTCGCGGCGCTCGCGGCACGCTTCAAGTTTCAGCAGGCGTGGGTCGCGTGCGTACTGCTGATCGCGGCGGCCGGCATGTATGCCGCGGGTCTCGGCAGTCCGGTCTTCTCGTTTGTCGCGATCTGCTTCGCGGCGATCGGTTTCAAGGCTGCATCGTCATGCTTCTGGCCGATTCCACAAGGTTATCTCGATGCGCGCATCGCGGCGCCCGTGCTCGCGCTGATCAACTCGATCGGCAATCTCGGCGGCTTCGTCGCGCCGGCCACGTTCGGCTTCCTCGAACAGAAGACGGGTTCGATTCAGGGCGGCTTGACGGGGCTCGCGGTGATGTCGGTCGTGGCTGCGGGTGTCGTGTTTTTCGCGCGCATGACGCCGCGCGCGGGGCGCGATGCAGCGGCGCTGCAACCGGGCGTGCAGAAGTAATCGCGCGGCAGCGGCAAGGCATGTAGCGGATCTCGCGCGTCGCTTCGTCGGCGGAACGGTGTATCAGGCCTTTCTCAGTGCCTTTTTCTATCATCGCTGGCATGCGCCGGTGAGCGGAACGATCGTGAAGGCGTATCTCGTCGATGGCACGTATTACTCCGACGCCGATGCCGAAGGTTACGACCCGAGCAGCCTCAACGATTCGCAAGGCTATATCACGGCGGTTGCCGCGCGTGCGGTGATCGTCATCGATTGCGACGATCCGGCCATCGGCGAAGTGGCGTGCGTCTTCGGCGGCATGGCGGAAGTCTCGTCATGCATGATCGATGCGCTGCCCGGACAGCGTGTGCGCAAGGGCGAAGAGCTCGGCTACTTTCAATATGGCGGCTCTACTTACTGCCTGATTTTCAGGCCCGGCGTGATCGAAAGCTTCGTGCGTCAGCCGCCATTCGATGACAAGGCGCCGCCCATTCAGGTCAATGCGCCTCTGTGCACGGCGCGTTGAAGCTCGATCTCCCGCGGCACGCCGCCCGATGATTGCCTGCGTTATTTGTGCAACTTGCTGCGCATCGAGGCGACGTCATTCGTCGTAACGGGGCGCGCGTCGTTGCCCCACGATGCACGCACGTAGGTCAGCACTTGCGCGATCTGCACGTCGGTCAGGCGGCCGGCGAAGGCGGGCATCGGCTGGCGCGGCGGACCGTGGATCGTCGCCGGGCTGTTACCGCCTTCGACGACGAGCCGTATCAGCGAAGTCGTGTCCTCACTGAGGACCGAGGGATTGCCCGCGAGCGAAGGGAACGCTTTCGGGACGCCTTTGCCGTCATCGCGATGGCATTGCGCGCAGAAACCCGCGTATACTGCGGCGCCTTGCTCGGGCGGGACATCGGGTGCGCGCGTCTTGAGACGGCCCCTCGCTGCGAGCGCGGGATCATATGCGCCATCTGCGGCGCCCGTCGCGGGCAGGCTCTTGAGATAGACGGCGATCGCGCGCAAGTCGTCATCGCTGAGATATTGCAGGCTGTCTTCCACCGTCTGGACCATGCTTCCATACGCGACGATGCCCGCGCCGTGGCCGGTCCCGAGAAACGCGGCGATATCCTCCGCGGACAGGCGCCCGAGCCCCGAGCCCATGTCCGCGCGCAGGTTCGGCGCAAACCAGTTGTCATTGATGCCGCCCGACAGATACGTCTTCGATGACTCGTCATAGCCCCGTTCCTGATAGGCGATACCGCGCGGCGTATGACACGACCCGCAGTGTCCGAGCGACTGCACCAGATACGCCCCGCGATTCCATGACGCATCCCGCGCGGCGTTCGGCTCGAACGTGTCCTTCGGCGCGAACGCCATCCGCCACACGCGCAGCGCCCAGCGCTGATTGAACGGAAACGGCACCTTGCTTTCCGGCGGCCGATACCTAATGGGCGGCACGCCGTGCATCATGTAGGCGTAGAGCGCACGCATGTCGGCGTCGGTGATCTTGACGAAGGCGGGATAGGGCATCGCGGGATACAGTCCCTTGCCGCCGCGCGCGACGCCTTCCCGCAGCGCCTTCGCGAAATCCTCATAGCTATAAGCACCGATGCCCGTCTCGCGATCCGGGGTGATGTTGCTGCTTACGATAGTGCCGAACGGCGAGGTCATTTCGAGCCCGCCCGCATAGGGCGCGCCGTCCGGCGTCGCAGTATGGCAGCCCGCGCAGTCGGCCGCTTTCGCGAGATACGCGCCGCGCGCGATTAAGTCGGGCGATGGCGCCGCATCGTTTGCCATGACCGCAACAGGCGATAGCAGCGCGAGCATGGCGAAGTGCGCAAGCGCACGCATGGATTTCATCGTCATCGCGCGCCGCTCCCGATGCGTGGCGGCCGCCGCGCGAGCCAGCGGGCGCCGACGAGCAGTGCGCCCACCAGATACGCGAGCCCGCCCGGCACCCACATCACGAGGCCGCCGAGTTGCTGATCCTGAAGCGGATCGAAGCCGAGCGCGAGCGTCGTCTCGATGCACGACGGATACCAGACGCCCGGCGCGAGCGTGAGCAGTGCGCCGAGCGCGCCGGTATGGACCATCGTCGTGAAGAGCGAAAGCATCGCGTGTGCATTGGGCGCGCCATGCGCCTCCGATGCGCGGCCGAACACCGACCACCAGAAAAGCAGCGCGCTCGCGAGAAAGCTCGCATGCTGAAGCGTGTGGATGCCGGGGCGCGCGAGCGCCGCTTCGAAAAAGCGCGGCGCATGCCAGCACCAGAGCGCTGCGGCGTGCAGGGTCCAGGCGACGGCGGGCAGCGTGAGCAAGCGCCATGGATGTCTGATCCAGCGCGAGCGCGTCGCCACGCCGATGCGCGTTCGCGCATTCGCAGGAAAAGCCCAAAGCCACACCGCGAGCGGCCGGCCGATCACGAGAAGCGGCGCGGCCACGAGCATCAGAAGCTCGTGCTGAAGCATATGCGCCGAGAAAAGCCAGTCGCTCAGCGCATGCAGCGGCGATACGAGCGCACCGACGAGCGTGAGCCAGCCCGCTAAAAACGCAAGGAGTCTGCCGGTGCGTTGCGAGCGACCTTGCGCGCCTCGCGTGCGCAGCCTCAGGTATCCGGCGATGTAGAGCGCCGCGCTTAGCACCAGCACGCCGACGACCCACGGCTCGAACGTCCACGCGAGCGGCGAAGCGTCCGTCGTCACGCCATGGGCATGGACATCGGCGCATGCGGCGAGGGCGCAAGGCAGCGCGCGTTTCAACAGGCGGACAGTAGCCATTGCGGTATCGAAATCGCGATCACGGACAAGACCGACAGCGCGCCCACGCCCGCCGCCACCGCCGCGATGAATCCTGCGCGCGCGGGACGATCGCCGGCATCGGGCGTCGGCAGGCCGAGCGTGCGCCGCGCGTCGCGCCAGCGCTGCCACGCGAGGAGCGTCGCGGCGACGCAGACGAGCAGGCTCGCGCCGCTCACGCCGTCGAGCAAGGCATGGCCGCCCAGGCGGCACGCGGGCGTCACCAGCGCGTAGTTCACGCTGAGGCATCCGAGCACGATCGAAGGCGCGCCGAGCAGCGCAAGCCAGGTTTTCATAAGCGAGCGGCCCAATAGATCACGGCGTAGATCGGCAGCCAGGTCAACACGACGAAGTACCAATAGAGCGCGTTCTCGCTGACATCGACGAGACGTTTGCCTTCGAATGGCCCCGTGAAAAGCAGCACGGTGAGCACGGCGGTATCGATGGTGTCGGTGATCAGGTGCGTCGTATGCAGCCCGAGCAGCAGCCAGACGACGGAGCCATACGCATTGGCGTACCAGCTCACGTTCAGCGAGGCGAACTCGAACCCGCGTATCACGAGAAACGCGAGCGATGCCACAAGGCAAACGACGAGCCATATCGCAGCCTTGCGGCGCTCGCCACGTTCCGCAGCGTTTTTTGCAAGCTGATTCGGCCACAGGCTCGCGATCAGCACAGCCGTATTGAGTGAGCCCCAGAGCAGGCCGGGCGCATCGGCGGCCATTGGCCAGGCCGGGGCGCGCGTGCGCAGATAGAAGTACATGATGACTGCGATCGCGAAGACCGTGCCTTCGATCAGCATCAGGCCCGTCGTGCTCCACCACATCAGGCTGCGATGGCTGAACGCGAAGGTCGGCAGCGTACGCACGTCGAGCACGAGATCGCTCGTGTCGATATCGTCGGGGCGAGTGTGATTCATGGACTTTGCTCCCGCTCGAGCGCCACGCGGTTCTCGCTGCGGCTCGGCCAGAACCAGAGGATCATGGCGACCGCGACCGGCAGCGACGCCCACACGATCGCCCACGGCGTATAGATCGAGCCGATGAAGAGCACGGTCGTCGCGACGGCGCTGACGAATGGCCAGATCGACGGCCTCGGAAACAGCGGCCGATGATCGGGCTGCGCATCGAGCACGCTCGTCACGAGCACTTCGCGCGCATCGGCGGCGAGGCCCGCGACGAACCTCGGTTGCGCGGAAGGCTCCCACAGCGGATCGCGGCCATGCACGACGGGAATCGCATCGAAGTTATGGGGCGGCGGCGGAGACGGCACGCTCCATTCGAGCGTGCCCGCGCCCCAAGGATCGGCCCTCGCCGGCACTTGACTGCGCGCGCTCTGCACGACATTGACGATGAAAAGCAGCACGCTCAACGCGATCACATATGCGCCGATGGTCGCCGTCATGTTCATGGCGTCCCAGCCGAGCCCGTGCGGATAAGTCCACACGCGCCGCGGCATGCCTTCGAGGCCGAGCAGATGCATCGGAAAGAACGTTACGTTGAAGCCGATGAAGAACAGCCAGAACTGCCATTTGCCGAGCCGCTCGCCGAGCATGCGGCCCGCGAACTTCGGGAACCAGTAATAGAACGCGCCGAACAACGGAAACACGGCGCCGCCCAGCAACACATAATGCAGATGCGCGACGACGAAGTACGTGTCATGCACCTGCAGGTCGAGCGGCACGGATGCCACCATAATGCCGGTCATCCCGCCCATCACGAGGATGAAGAAGAATGCGAGCACGAAGAGCAACGGCACGCGCAGATTGAGCTTTCCTGTCCACAGTGTGCCGATCCAGCAAAAGATCTGAATGGCCGATGGAATCGCGATCATCAGGCTCGCGGCGGTGAAGAAGCTCTTGCCCAGCTCCGGGATGTTGGTCGCGAACATGTGGTGCACCCACAGTCCGAACGCAAGAAACGCAGTGGCTATGAGTGACAGCACCATCGCGGGATAGCCGAACATCGGGCGGCGCGCGAAAGTCGGAATGATCGACGAGATGAAGCCGAGCGGCGGAATGAAGATCAGATAGACCTCGGGATGACCGAAGAACCAGAAAAGGTGTTGCCACAAGAGCACGTCGCCGCCCTTGGCCGGGTTATAGAAATGCGTGCCGACGAGGCGGTCGAGAATCAGCGCGGTGCTGCACAACATGACAGCAGGCATCGCGAAGATGACCATGAACTGCGTGACGAGCGTGGCCCACACGAACAGCGGCATGCGGTTAAGCGACATGCCGGGCGCGCGCAGCTTGAAGATCGTCGTGATGAGCACGACCGCTTCGAGCAGGCCCGACAACTCGGTGAACGTGATCATCTGCGCCCAGATATCGGCGCCCTTGTTCGGCGAGTAATCGGGACCGGCAAGCGGCACATAGCTGAACCAGCCCGCGTTCGGCGCGGTGTTCACGGCGAGCGACGCGAAGAGCAGCAGCCCGCCGAACAGAAAAACCCAGTAGGCATAGGCGTTCACGCGCGGAAAGGCGATGCTGCGCGCGCCGATCATCAGCGGCACGAGGAATGTGGCGACCGCCTGCATCACGGGCACGGCGAAGAGGAACATCATCGTCGTGCCGTGCATCGTGAAGAGTTCGTTATAGAGATTCGGCCCGATCAGGCGCTGATCGGCACGCGCGAGCTGCGCGCGCATGACGAGCGCGAGCAGTCCCGCAAGCAGGAAGAACACAAATGTCGTGACGATGAAGCGCCTTGCGATCGTCTTGTGATTGACCGCGCACAACATGCCGATGAACCCGGGCGGGTCGCTCCACGTCGCCGCGAGCGCCGCGCGCACTTCGGGCGATGCGTGCGGGCCGTCGACGAGACTGGGGGCGTTCGGCTCGTTGCTCATTTGAGCGTCTCCATCCACGTGAGCAGCGCATTCAGGTCGGCGGGCGGCAGGCGCGTGGGCGGCATGACCGTGCCGGGCTTGAGCGCGCGCGGATCGACTATCCATCCAGTCAGGTTGTCGCGATTGTTCGCCAGCGTGCCGGCGGCGAGCGTCCGGCGGCTCGCGATGTGCGTAAGATCCGGGCCGAGCGTGCCTTGCGCTCCGCTGCCGCGGACGGTGTGACAGCGCGCGCAATCCTGGCTCATGAACACGTCGCGGCCACGCACGGCGATTTCGTCCGAAGGCGTTTGCGCAGCCTTGCGCTGTTGCGCGGCCCATGCTTCGTACTGCGCGGGTGGATCGGCTGTGATCGAGAAGGCCATCAGCGCGTGTTCGTAGCCGCAGAACTCGGCGCATTGCCCGCGATAAACGCCTGCTTTATCGGCGCGGAATTCGATGGTCGCATCGCGCCCGGGAATCATGTCCCTCTTGCCGTGCAGGTTCGGCACCCAGAACGTGTGGATGACATCGGCGGCCTTTAACGATACGACGACTGGCCGCCCGACCGGGACGTGCAGCTCGTTTGCGAGCACGAAACCGGGCGCCTCGCCATCGGGAAGATAGCGCGCCTGCCACCACCATTGATAACCCGTCATCTCTATACGCAGCGCGTTGTCGACCGGAAGGCGCGAGAGCGCTCGATCCGTAAGTACGTCCGCGAGCACCAGCCCGAAGAGGAGAAATGTGGAAACGGCTGTCGAAGCGACGACCCAGAAGCGCACCTGCGGCTCGCGGCGGCCGATGGCGGACAGGTCCGCAGGCGTCGCGTGATCGGCACGTGGCGCGCGGATCATTGCGATCAGGCAGGCGAGCAGGATCGCTGCGAAAACGATGCAGCAGACGGCCAGTGTCAGATGCCAAAGATCTAGGATACGGCTGGCCTGAATGCCTGCCGGGCTCAGTGCGCTCTGCATGATCGCTCGCTGGACAGAAGGCGGACGTTCAGACTAGGGAGCAATCGCTGTGCCACGAAAGCGAAGGCTATCGGAAAGGGAATGCGGTTTGCTTGAGCCTCGCATAGAAGCATTAAGACGACGCTCGAGGCAAAGACATGGCCGAATCAGACAATGCCGCTCGCAAGAACGGCGCATACCCGTATTCGTCGGGCGGATGGGGATCGCTCAGGGCGGTCACGGGTGCGCTCATTCACGAGAAGGTGCCGCTCAAACTCAGCACTGTGCTGCTCAAGCAGAACAAGCCCGAAGGCTTCGCGTGCGTGAGCTGCTCATGGGCGAAGCCGGCCGATCCGCACACGTTCGAGTTCTGCGAAAGCGGCGCGAAGGCGACTGCGTGGGATCTCACGGCGAAGCGCATGACGCCGCAGTTCTTCGAGCTTCACACCGTCGCGGAGCTGTGCGCGTGGCATGACCACGATCTCGAAGACGCAGGACGTCTGACCGCGCCATTGCGCTATTACGCCACTACGGACAAGTACGTGAGCGTCACCTGGGAAGAAGCGTTCGAGGATATCGGCCGCGAGTTGCGCGCGTTCGATCCGAAGGGCGTCGCGTTCTATGCGTCGGGGCGCGCATCGCTGGAAACGTCGTACATGTACCAGCTTTTCGCACGCATGTACGGCACCAACAATCTGCCGGACAGCTCGAACATGTGTCACGAAAGCACGAGCGTCGGACTGAAGGAAGCCATTGGCGTGGGCGTCGGCACGGTTACGCTCGACGACTTCGAGAAGACCGATCTCATGTTCTTTTTCGGGCAGAACGTCGGGACCAATAGCCCGCGCATGCTGCATCAGCTTCAAGACGCCAGAAAACGCGGCGTGCCGATCATCACGTTCAACCCGTTGCGCGAGCCGGGCCTTTTGAAGTTCGCCAATCCGCAATCGCCGCTCGAGATGATGACGCCTGCGCATACGCAGATCAGCACGCAATACCATCAGGTGAAGACGGGCGGCGACACGGCGGCGTTGCTGGGCATCTGCAAGACCGTCATCGATGCCGACGATCGCGCGAAGGAACGCGGCGAGCCGCGCGTGCTCGATGTCGATTTCATCGATACGCACACCGTGGGGTTCGAAGCCTTCGCGGACTATGTGCGCGCCGCGTCGTGGAGCGAGATCGAGCGCGTGGCGGGACTGCCGCGTGCGGACCTCGAAGCCGCGGCCGCGGAATACATGCGTGCGAACGCGGTGATGGCGCACTACGGCATGGGGATCACGCAACACAGAGAGGGCGTGCAGAACGTGCGCATGCTGTGCAATCTCCTGTTTTTGCGCGGCAACATCGGCAAGCCGGGCGCGGGGCCGTCGCCGGTGCGCGGACATTCGAACGTGCAGGGGCAACGCACAGTGGGCATTACCGAGAAGCCAGAACTCGCGCCGCTCGACAAGCTCGCAAGCCAGTTCGGATTCGAGCCGCCGCGCGAGAAGGGCATGAACATCGTTGAAACTTTCGAGGCGATGCTCGACGGCAAAGTCAGCGCGATCATCAATCTCGGCGGCAATCTCGTGCGTTCGGTTCCGGACCGCATGCGGATCGAACCGGCCTGGCGCAACCTGAAGCTCACGGTCAATGTTGCGACGAAACTGAATCGAAGTCATCTCGTGCACGGCGAGAAGTCGTACATCTTGCCTTGCCTGAGCCGCATCGAAATCGACACGCAGGCAAGCGGGGCGCAGGCCGTGTCGATGGAAGACAGCACTGGCTGCATTCATGGCTCGCGCGGTGTGGCAGAACCTGCATCGCACGATGCGCGCTCGGAGCCGTATATCGTCGCGGAACTGGCAAAGCACACGCTCGGCGCACGCTCGACCGTGGACTGGGACCGGTGGCGCAACGACTATGCGCTGGTGCGCGACGAGATCGCGAAGACCTATCCCGAGACCTTTCACGACTTCAACGAAAGAATGTGGACGCCGGGTGGCTTCCCGCGCGATCTGCCGGCGCGCGAACGCAAGTGGAAGACGAAGAGCGGCAAGGCGGAGTTCTTCGTGCCCGAGACTCTTATCGAAGATCCCGACATGCCCGAGCGCGAGCCGCAATCGTTGCGTCTCATGACGCTGCGCAGCGACAGCCAGTTCAACACGACGATCTATAGTCTCGACGACCGATTTCGCGGCATCCGCGGCGAGCGCATGGTGATCTTCATGTGCGAGGCCGACATGACGCGCCACGGGCTCAAGAAAGACGACCGCGTGACGTTGCGCACGATTTCCGACGATGGTTTCGAGCGACGCGTCGCAGGCTTGCGCATACAGCCCTACGACATACCGCAGGGATGCATCGCGGGTTATTACCCGGAGTGCAACCCGCTGCTGCCGCTATGGCATCACGCGAAGGAAAGCAAAGTGCCGGCGGCCAAGTCGATTCCGGTGTTGATCGTCGAGGTCAACGGCACGCCGCGAAGCGTGACGTGAATCACGCATCACGTGCGATGCGGCGCGCGCCTGCGGGCCGCAGACAACGCGCGATAGCGAGCGCGCCCAGCGAGATGACGGCAAGCGACGCGAGCGGAAACGTGCCGGCCGTATTCGCCGCGATCGCAGACGGATGATGTTGAGCGACGAGTTGCATGCGGCGCTTCGTCATGCGCATGCCGAGTTCGGATAGCTGTGACGCGAGCGCGCGCTCGGCGGTCGGCAGCAAGACAGTTTCTTCGTCCGCGACGTGATGCATCACTTCGCGCATGAGCTGCATGAAGCGCGCATCGTACGCGGCGTCTTGCGGACCCATTGCACGCAGCTTGGCGATCTCTTCCCTCATCGCGTCGTGCTCGGGCTTGCTCTTCGTGAGACGCTCGTCGCCGGCCATGACCTCGCTGAGCGCGGGATAGAAGATTTCTTCTTCCAGTTGTGCATGAATTTCCAGTGCCGTGCAGGCAAGCTCGACGATGGCGCGTTTTCTCCACCAAGGCGTTTGCGCGTGATAGCGATGAAAGGCCGCCATCACGTGCGTGTGATCCATGCGGATCATGGTCGTGATGGAAGGGGAACAGGATGACATGTCCACGATGACTCCTCGCCGCATTGCGGGGCTACTTTATTGTGGGGAATTCGCGCTACCGTGCTTTTACGGCACGACACTCATACAGCAAGCGTTATTCCGCGTCGGATTATCGCTGCGTCGAATGACGGATGTGTCGGCAGCGCTGCGGCATGACACTTGCACGTACCGAGGGCTCACTTCCAAAGGAGACGTCATGAGTATCTTTTCCAATATCCTGAACAAGATCTTTCACCACGACAGCGCGCCCGCCAACGCGAGCCCAGCCGCCGGACAGCCGGCCGCGCCGGCCGCGCCGGCTTCATCAACGCCCGCTGCCGCGCCTGGTTCCGCGCCTGCGCAGTCCGCGCCGACGCAGGCCGCCGCGCCTATGCAGGAAGTCGATGTCGAAGCGGTGCTGACCAAGATGCAGGCAAGTCACGGCGAACGACTCAACTGGCGAACGTCGATCGTCGATCTGATGAAGCTGCTCGGCCTCGACAGCAGCCTGTCTGCGCGCAAGGAACTCGCGGCGGAATTGCATTACACGGGAAATACGGAGGACTCGGCCGCGATGAATATATGGCTTCACAAGCAGGTCATGCAGAAGCTCGCGGAAAACGGCGGCAAAGTACCTGATGATTTGAAGTAACAGTCCCGCATCGCGGCGATGGCAAACCGAACGATGGTTCGCCATCGCCGCGCAAGGCGCGGGTCGCGCGTCAGCTCGCCTTGCCTGCGCCGAGATCCGCGCCCGTTGTCGGATCGCTCGACGGATCGGATGCGGTGCGCGAGACCATCGCCTGGAGCGTCTCTACGTCCTGCTCCGATACGCTCACCGTCGCGGTGCCGTCGCCGCCATCCACGGCCGGCTGCGGATCTTCGACGAACTTCCAGTCGCCGCCTTCATTCCACGGACCGCGTGCATCGCCGTCCTTCGACATGTTGAAGTAGACGCTCGTGAACTCCGGATTGCCCGGCAACTTGCCTTGCGGGAAGTTTGGCTGAATGGCGTGCAAGGCCTTCTCGAACGACTTCTGATGTGCGATCTCGCGCGTCATCAGAAAGCCGAGCGCGTCCCTGATGCCGGGATCGTCGGTCACATTGATGAGACGCTCATAGACGATCTTCGCGCGGGCCTCGGCCGCGATGTTCGAGCGCAGATCGGCGGTCGGTTCACCGATGGTGTCGATGTAGGCTGCGGTCCACGGCACGCCCGCGGAGTTGGTGAGCGCGGGGCCGCCGCCGTAAAGCAGCGCGGTGGTGTGCGAGTCGTTGCCGCCGCCCGTGAGTGACCGGTACAACTCCGCTTCCGATTCCACCGCTTCCGCGAGCTGACCCTTCGCGCCCTTGTTCAGCATCGCGACGATGGAGCCGATCACTTCGAGATGGCTCAACTCCTCGGTGGCGATATCGAAAAGCAGGTCCTTGCGGCCCGGATCGTCTTCCGCAACTGCCTGAGTGAAATAACGACAGGCCGCGGCGAGTTCGCCTTGCGGGCCGCCGAACTGTTCCAGCATGAGATTGGCGAGGCCGGGATTCGGACCGGCGACGCGCACGGTGTATTGCAGGCGCTTGTTATGAACAAACATGATGACGTTTCCTTGTGTAAGGCGAGCGGGGTCCCTGCCTTGAACCAGCGCTCGTCTGGGTTGCACATGTCGTTGGGCTCGCAGCGACTGAGAGGAGCGGGATTACGTCACTTGCAGTCTGGTACCGCGAGTCTCAGCGCGAGGTCTTGCGCTGGCGAAGACGCGGCCTGAATCGACCACGTCGTGGATAAAGTGCTAAAGGGCCAAAAAAATCGTCGACGAAAAGCGAGGTCGGCGCATCACATTTCAGCAACGGCTGTGCCACCGATTCTCATTTCGGCCGCAGCTCTCGGGCCAATGCGTTCACGTTGCGCGGGTGGGTATCGCAGGCATGCGCGGTGCTCCAGGTGGTGACAGGACACTCCGTCTCGACTGAAACCTCGCTGGAGCAGCAACGATGACAATCCAGAGAAAGATCGCCAACTGGCGCAGGATCGGCCACTTCTGCACGAGACGCCTCGTCGACTATGGCGAGCTGATTCCGATCGAACTCGCTGAAACCAAGAAGCGCGTATTGCACGAAGTGGTCGCGCTCGTGGCGCTCACGATCGGTGCGCTGTTCACGTTGTCTTTCGTGTCGATCGCCGTAATCGTGACCGCGGCGAGCACGCCGTATCTCGTGCTGACGGCGTGGTGCGTCGCGGGCGCCTGGTTCGCGGTTGCGGTGATCGCCGTCATTGTGATGATGTCGCGCAAGCCGGCGCAGCCGTTTCAAATGCTGCGCGAACAATTGCAACGCGACGCGGATGCCATCAGGGAGGCAGCGCAATGAAGCATGCCGAAGCTCAGGGAGCCGTGCTCGCGCGCATGGCGGAATCGCGCGCGGAGCTGATTGCCGCGCACACTGCGGACGGACCCTTGCGTGTCACGCGCGTTCCGCGTGCGCTGCCGACGACGCGCCCCGTGCCGTGGTTTCTGCGCTCTCCCAACGCCGAGTTGATTGCACTCGCGCTCGTCGGCATCACCATTCTCGGTGTGCGCCGAACGGTGCAGACGGCGGTCGGCGCGGGATTGAGCGCATCGACACATCGTGCGTTCTCCGATGTGCTCGACGCGCTGCGCGGATGACCAGCGGATGCGCGCGCCCAACGTCGGGCGCGCCGCTTCTTCTTTATATTGGCCAGAATCAATGCAGGCGCATCGTGTTATCGCCAGCATCTTTCGGGATCTTCGCCTCCAGCTTTTCCTTGCGCTGAATCAGCTTCTTGCCGAGCGCACCGAGATCGGCGCCGGACTTTCGCAGCTTGGGAAACAAGTCTGACTCTTCTTCTTCGATGTGATGACGCACCATCTCGCTCATCACCTTGAAGGTGGCATCGAAACCGGGTTCGCCTGCTTTGAGCTTCGTGAATTTGTCGATCAGCACCTTCACGAGAAAGTGTTCGACATAGGCTTCCTCGACATCGGGGCGGTCGTCTTCTTCTAGCGCTTCCTGCGCTGCGGGATAAAGCAGTTCTTCCTCGATCATCGCGTGAACCGTGAGCTCTTCACAGGCGCGTCGCACGAGTGTGGACTTGGCATCCAGATCGTCCTTCTGGGTTTTCTCGAACGCATCGAACAGCTTTTCGACGGCGCGATGATCATCCGTCAGCAATTGAATGGCATCCTGACTTTGCGTGACGGCGGAAGTCGCGGCAGTCGTGTCCTGGGTGGGGGTCGGGCGGGGCATCGTGTTCTCCATTTCGGATTGTCAGGTGTCACGATGTAGAGCAAAGCGCGGACCCGATCAGCGGAACGCGTTCAATCAGGTTCATCCTTGTTCGATACTGTGAGTGAACTCGATTAATCCGATGACAAGAAAGTCGAGAGTCGTGTCAACCTTCCGATCATACGCGGTTGTTATGCAACTCCTGCGGACCGCCGAATTGCTCGAGCCGCAGATTCGCCAGACCCGGATTGGGAGCGGCGACGCGGACTGTGTACTGCAGATGCTTGCTATGCCCGAACATTACTTCGTGTATTTCGCGAGGACGACGCGCGAGAACGAGTTCATGAACTGCTCGACACGCTCGAAGCCGCCCGCGTCCTGTGCGAACACCGACAGGCTGTCGATCAGATGCGTGAGCAGGAAGATCAGGTCTTCCTTGGGCGTGTCGCGCTTAAGCTCGCCGCTGCGGCTCGCATGCGCTACCGCGAACTCCACCGCGCCGTGGATTTCGGTAGTGAAGCCCGCGAGCGCGGCGCGCGCTTCGTCGGTGAGGACGTCGCTTTCGAGGCGCAGCCGGCCGATCAGGCTCCACGGCTTGCGCGTCTTGCCGTTGGGGTTGTACTTGCGAAAGAGATTGCGGTTGAAGGCGATTTCCGCCTGCACCTTTTCCTGCAAGGACATGGTTTCGTCGAGCCAGATATTCTTCTGACCTTCCGTTGCGCCTGCCACGTAATCCTTCACCACCTCCTCGACGAGACTGTTCTTGTTGCCGAAGTGATAGTGGATGTTGGTCGTCGTGATGCCGAGCTCCTTCGCGATCACGCCGAACGTCGTCTTGTGATAACCGTGCGCGATCAGAAGCCGTTTGGCCACGTCCTTGATGCTGTCGTACATGGACGACCGCTGCCGGGTAGCTGGAGCCGTCTTGTCGGTTCTTGCGGTCTTCTCGGTCTGACTCAAGGTTTTCCCTCGGTGAGGATCGGTGTGGTGACTAAGCCTCATACGGGGCGAAGCAACGGCTGATTTTACACGACCCCTATCGGCCGGCCGCGTTCCTCCGTGTGCTTCGAGCGTCTTCGCATCCACTGTGTAGCCTCCATTTCTCCGTCCTCGAAATTCCCGTTGCGCGACGTTCGGGATAGATGTTAATGTCCGCTCAAGCTACTTACTAGTAAGTAAGTATAAGGGAAAACGCAAAGGGACATGACTGCTCCGGCAGTCGGCAAAAAGGAGGCGCGATGCAGGAACAGATACTGATGCGCAAGCACGGCGCGGTGGCGGAGATCGTCATCAACCGGCCGGAAAAGATGAACGCGATCACACCCGAGATGACGCAGGCGCTCGTCGGCATCCGGCAGGACATCGAGCGCGACGAGACGGTTCACGTGGTGCTGCTGCGCGGCGAAGGCGAGCGCGCGTTCAGCGCGGGCAGCGACTTGCATTCGCTCAAGACGTACCGGACCGCGTGGGAGTTCCGCGCGCGCACCGATTACGCGATGGTCGTGCGCGATTTCAGCAAGCCCGTCGTCGCCGCATTGAAGGGCTGGGTGCTCGGAGGCGGACTGGAAATGATGCTCGGCGCCGATATCCGCGTGGCCGGCCGGAGCGCGAAGTTCGGCGCGCCCGAAGTGCTGCGCGGATGGGTGGGCGGCGGCGGCGCCTCGCAGATGCTGCCGCGTCTGGTCGGCTACGGACAGGCGATGCGCCTTCTGTTGACCGGCGACACCATCGATGCGGACGAGGCGCGCAGCATCGGCCTGGTCGAGATGGTGGTGGACGACGAGGCCGTCGTCGATCACGCCATGGCGCTGTGCCGCAAGATGGCCGGTTTCAGCCCGATCGCCACGCAGTCGGTGAAGGCGGCGGTGCGCGCGGCGCTCTCGATGAGCGTGGACGAAGGCATCCGCTACGAGAACGAGCTGACCTCGCTCTGCTTCGCCTCGGGCAATTACGAGGAGGGCGCCAACGCGTTCGGCAATCGCGGCCGGACCTGATTCACGAGATCGACACGATCGACACGATCAGCAGCGAAACCGTCAACGGATGCCGCGACCTTCAGGCGCGCGGCATCGCACACGAGATCAGACAAGAGAAGCAGGAGACGGCGCCATGCAACCAGCACTCGCGCGGGCAGACCGCAGGAACATCCGGCGCGCCGTATTCGCGTCCACGCTCGGAACCATCATCGAATGGTACGACTATGGGCTTTACGCGGCGGCATCGGGCCTCATCATCAACAAGCTGTTTTTTCCGCATTTGTCGTCGCTGGCGGGCACGCTCGCCGCGTTCGCGACGTTTGCCGTGGGCTTCATCATCCGGCCGCTGGGCGGCATCGTCATTTCCCACATCGGCGATAAATACGGCCGCAAGCCCGCGCTCGTCTTCTGCGTGACGATCATGGGCGCGGCGACCGTCGGCCTCGGTTTGTTGCCGACCTGGCAGCAGGCGGGCATCCTCGCGCCGATTCTGCTCGTGCTCCTGCGCATGATGCAGGGCTTCGGCGCGGGCGCGGAACTCGCGGGCGCGATCACGCTGATCGCCGAATACACGCCGCCGAGCCGCCGCGCATTCTTCACGTCGATTCCGAACGCCGCAACCAACTTCGGCGTGATGATCGCCATCGCCACCTTCCTGATGATTTCGTACGTGCCCGAGGACATCCTCTTCTCGTGGGTGTGGCGCGTGCCGTTCCTGCTGTCGCTCGCGCTGTTCGGCGTCGCCATCTACATCCGTTCGAAACTCGACGAGACGCCCGAATACGTAGCGGCGATGGAGAAGGCGAGCGAAAAGGCCAAGGGCGCGAAAGTGCCCGTGGCCGAACTGTTTCGCAAGAGCCGGCGCGAACTGCTGTGCGGCTTCTTCGCGATGGGCGGCCATCAGGCGCTGTCGTACGTGCTCAACACCTTCGCGCTGAGCTACATGACGAACACCGTCGGCATGGCGAAGGCGGACAGTCTGGTCGTGCTCATCATCGCGCTCGGCTTTTCGCTCTTCTGCGCGCCAGTCGGCGGCATGCTCGCGGACAAGTACGGCAGCGGCAACGTGTTCGCCGCCGGCGCGATGATCGCGCTCGCGCTCGTGTGGCCGCTCTTTCATGCGATCGATTCGAAGGACGTCGTGCTCGCCACGATCGCGATGAGCGCGGTCTACGGCATCAGCTGGGGCTGCACGTGCGGCGCGCAGGGCGCGTTCCTCTCCAACCTCTTTCCGACGCAGTACCGCTTCTCCGGCATCGCCATGTGCCGCGAGTTTTCGGGCGCGTTCATCGGCGGGCCGACGCCGTTCATCGCCACGGCGCTGGTCGCCTATGCCGACGGCAAGCCGACCTACGTGATGCTGTACCTCGCCGCGTTTTGCCTGTTCACGCTGATCGCCGCGCTGCTCGGCAAGCATCTTTCGCGTCACCGCGATGACGAGCAGGTATTTGCGGAATCGCGCTCGGCGGCGTAGCAGAGGCACGCATCGACAGACACAGAAAACACCGGAGCACAGAACATGCAAATTTTGACCGCCGACCAGGCTGCATCCCTACTGAAGGACGGCGACACGTTGATGATCGGAGGATCGGGAAGCGGACATGCCGTGCCCGAATCGCTCATCGAGGCGCTCGAGCGCCGCTTTCTCGCGCAGGGCGCGCCGCGCCGGATTACGTCCGTGCATCCGGTCGGTCTCGGCGATCGCGGCGAGCGCGGCGCATCGCGGCTCGCGCATCCTGGGCTGCTCAAGCGCGTCGTGTGCGGCACGCTGGTCGATTCGCCCCCGCTCGCGCAGATGGCGCTGAACAAGGAACTCGAAGCGTGGACGTTGCCGCAGGGCGCGCTGTCGCAACTCACGCGCGAAATGGCGGCGGGTAGGCCGGGACTCGTCAGCCACGTCGGCCTGCATACCTTCGTCGATCCGCGTAACGGCGGCGGCCTGCAAGGTGCGCCGAGCGACGACAAGCTCGTGAGCCTGATCGAAATCGAAGGGCGCGAGTGGCTGTTCTACAAGCCTTTCGAAGTCGATGTCGCGTTCCTGCGCGGCACGACGGCCGACGAAGATGGCAATGTATCGATGGAAGGCGAAGCCGTGTTCGGCGACATGCTTTCGATGGCGCAGGCGACCCGGCGCAACGGCGGCCTCGTGATCGTGCAGGTCAAGCGGCTCGCGCGGCGCGGTACGCTGCCCGCCAAGACGGTGAAGATTCCCGGCATGTTGGTGGATGCGGTGGTCGTCGAGCCGGATCAGCCGGTGACCTACCAGACCGCCTACGATCCCGCGTTCAGCGGCGAACTGCGCATTCCGCTCGGCGGTTTTCCGCGGCTGCCGCTCGACGAACGCAAGATCATCGCGCGGCGTCTCGCGATGGAACTGCGCGTCGGCGTGGTGTGCAACGTGGGTTCGGGCGTATGCACGGGCATCGGGCTCGTCGCGGCGGAAGAGGACGTGCTGCATCACATCGTTCTGACCAACGAGCAAGGGCTGATCGGCGGCGCGCCTGCCGCGGGTCTCGACGCGGGCGCGGCGCGCAACTACAGCGCCATCGTGGACATGCCGTCACAGTTCGATTTCTACGATGGCGGCGGCATCGACATCGCGTTTCTTTCGGCCGTGGAAATCGATTCGCAGGGCAGCGTGAACATCAGCCGCTTCGCGAACAAGCTGATCGGCGTGGGCGGGTTCATCAACATCAGCCAGAACGCGCGCAAGATGGTATTCGGCGGCACGTTCACGGCGGGCAGCCTGCAAGTGTCGTGCGAAGGCGGGCAGTTGCAGATTCTCAAGGAAGGCGCGCACCGCAAGTTCGTGTCGAAGCTCCAGCAGGTGTCGTACAGCGGGCCGTACGCGCAGGAACGCAATCAGACGACGCTCTTCGTCACCGAGCGCGCGGTGTTTCGCGCCATCGAGGGTGCGCTGGAACTGATCGAGATCGCGCCGGGCATCGATCTCGAACGCGACGTGCTCGCGCACATGGCGTTCAGGCCAGTCATCTCGCCCGATCTCAAGCTGATGGACGAACGCCTGTTCCGCCCCGAGCCGATAGGCCTCGATGCCGCGATGGACACGCAACCGTGGCCGCGTCATGCGCGCCTCGCTGGTTTGGCGGAGGGACAGCGGTGACGCAGCCAGCCACGCGCAGATATCGCATCGGCGGGGCGACGCGCTTGTTCGGCATTGTCGGCAATCCGGTGACGCAGGTGAAAACGCCGCAACTGATGAACGCGCTGTTCGAAGCGGGCGGCATCGATGCGGTCTGCCTGCCGTTCGATGTCCCCGTCAACGTGTTCCAGCCGGTCATGGCCGGGCTTCAGGCGCTCGGCAACGTCGACGGGCTCGTCGTCACGGTGCCGCACAAGGTGCGCGCCATGTCGATGGTCGATGAAGTCTCCGACACCGCCCGCCGTGTCGGCGCGATCAACGTCATGCGTGAGCGTCCCGACGGAAGCTGGTTCGGCGACATGTTCGACGGCACCGGCCTCGTGCTGGGCTTAAAGCGCATCGGTTTCGAGGTGCGCGGCAAGCATGTGAAGCAGCTCGGCGCGGGCGGCGCGGGCGCGGCGGTGGCGCATGCGCTGGCGGAAGCGGGCGCGGCGAGCATCGCGCTTGCCGATCCGCAGCGCGAGTTGCCCGAGCAACTGGCGGCGCGGCTGAACCGGTTCTATCCGGACTGCCCGGCGAGCGTCGATATCGATCCGGCGAATCTCGCGGGCATCGATCTGCTCGTCAACTGCTCGCCGGTCGGCATGCGGCCGGGTGACGGCATGCCCGCGGCGTTCGGCGCGTTTGCGCCGGCGCTTCAGGTGGTCGACATCATCATGACGCCCGCCGAAACCCCGCTGCTCGAACATGCGCGGCAGTGCGGCTGCCGCGCGACCAACGGCCGGCCGATGATCGAAGGGCAACTCGCGGCGTTCGCGACGTTCTTCGGCATCGAAATGCCCGCCTCGTTTTCATGTTTCTCCGACGAGCACGCCTGAGCGCGCAACCACCATCATGCAAATCGTTCTTCCGGCCGCTTCCGGCCAGTTCGACACCTACACGCTCACAGGCGATCCGATCAGCGGTGCGCCGGCGGGCGCAACGTTCAACCGCATCGCGTATTCGGCGGCGCACGTCGTCGCCGATCCGCATCGCAGCGGCGAACTGAATCAGCCCGCCGCGCTCGACTGGCCGCGCACCATCGAGTACCGGCGTTATCTGATCGGGCAGGGCCTCGGCATTGCCGAAGCGATGGACACCGCGCAGCGCGGCATGGGTCTGTCGTGGGAAATCGCGCTCGAACTCGTGCAACGCACGATGGCCGAAACGCGCGACATGCCTCAGGCGCTCATCGCGTCGGGCTGCGGCACCGACCATCTGAGCGCGCACGCGGTGACATCGTGCGATGACGTGATTCGCGCCTATGCGATGCAGCTCGACGCCATCCAGCGCACCGGCAGCCGCGTGATCCTGATGGCGAGCCGCGCGCTCGCACGCGTCGCGCGGCATCGCGACGACTATCGGCGCGTTTACCGCGAAGTGCTCGCGATGTGCGAACGGCCCGTGATCCTGCACTGGCTCGGTGACATGTTCGATCCCGAGCTGAAAGGCTACTGGGGCAGCGACAATCTCGACGAAGCCGCCGATGCCTGCCTCGCGGTGATCGCGGAGAACGCGCACAAAATCGACGGCATCAAGATTTCGCTGCTCGACGACGCGCGCGAGATCGCGTTCCGCCGCCGTCTGCCCGAAGGCGTGAAGATGTACACGGGCGACGACTTCAACTATCCGTCGCTCATCAAGGGCGACGAAGCGGGCTTCTCGCACGCGCTGCTCGGCATCTTCGATGCGATCGCGCCCGCCGCGTCGAAGGCGCTCGCCGCGCTCGCCAGCGGCGATATCGGGCGATACGAGCGCGTGCTCGAACCCACGGTCGCGCTCTCGCGGCACATCTTCCGCGCGCCGACGCAGTACTACAAGACGGGCGTCGTCTTTCTCGCGTACCTGAACGGATTCCAGCCGCACTTCTTCATGCCGGGCGGCCATCACGGCGCGCGTCCGCCGCTCTATCTCGCGGACGTGTTCCGTCTCGCCGATGCCGCCAACCTTCTGCGCGATCCGGAACTCGCGGTGCACCGGATGCGGCTCGTCATGCAGACCTTCGGCTTGTGAACGATGCAAGGGAGCGCGAGATGGATTCACTGAAACGATGCGCCATCAATACCGCGACGCTCGGGCATCGCGAATCGCTCGATGTGACGCTGGAGCGGATCGCGCGCGCGGGCTTCGGCGGCGTCGCGCCGTGGCGGCACGAGGTCGAGGCGATCGGCGCGCAAGCGGTCGCGCGCCGGCTTCGCGCGCTGCAACTCACGGTCACCGGCTATTGCCGTTCGGCGTATCTGACCGGCGCGACGCCAGCGGACCGGCGCGCGAGCATCGACGGCAATATCGCGGCGCTGCACGATGCCGCCGAGCTCGACGCGCGCTGTTTCGTGCTCGTCGTGGGCGGCGTGAATGCGAACGGCCGCGATCTGGCGGGCGCGCGCGCTCGGGTCGACGAGAGCATCGCGCGCCTGCTCGAAGAGGCGCGCAAGCTGAAGGTGCCGCTTGCCATCGAGCCTTTGCATCCGATGTACGCGGCGGACCGTTCCGTCGTCAACACGATCGGGCAGGCGCTCGCGATGTGCGAACGCATCGCGCCGGACGATCCGTCGATGCTGGGCATCGCCATCGACGTGTATCACTGCTGGTGGGACCCGCTGCTGTCGGCATCCATCGCGGCGGCGGGCCGCGCGCGGCGGATTCTCGCGTATCACGTGTGCGACTGGCACGCCGACACGAAGGACATGCTGATGGATCGCGGCATGATGGGCGATGGCGTCATCGATCTGGCGGGCTTTCGGCGCGAGATGGAAGACGCGGGCTACGCCGGCATGATGGAAGTGGAAATCTTTTCGCGCGACCGGTGGTGGAAGGTCGCGCCGGACGAAGTGCTGGCCGTATGCGCGCAGCGCCTGCAATCGGTTTGCTGACGCAACAGAGACAACAGAGACAAGAGACAGGACATGAGCCAGGCAATCAACGAAGACGCGCGCACGGGACGTCTGCTTCCGGCGGGCAAATACGACCTCAACGACATCGAACCCGGCGATCACTACGTCACCTCGGGGATGACGGTCACGGAGTCGCACGTCGTCAACTACGCGGGCGTCTCGGGCGATCTGTACGACCTGCATATGGACGATGTCGCCGCGCAGGAGGCGGGCTTTCCCGGGCGCATCGCGCATGGACTTCTGGGACTCGCGCTGGCCGACGGCCTCAAGACGCGCAGCGACGTCCGCTTCAGCGCACTCGCGACGTTGAGCTGGAACTGGGCGTTTCGCGCGCCGCTGATGATCGGCGATCGAATCCAGGTGCGTATCGAAGTCGTGGAGAAGCGCGTCACCAAACGAACCGACCGCGGCATCGCGACGTTGAGGCTGACCGTGCTGAACCAGCACGGAGCTGTGCTGCAGGACGGGCAAACGCTGTTGCTGATGGCGAATCGCGCTTAGCGCATCGCTCGATCAGAACCGGTCCGCACGAAACGGGCGAGGGTCCACGAGCGGAGTCTCGCCGGTCATCATCTCGGCGATGATGCGTCCGGTGACCGGGCCGAGCGTGAGCCCATGATGCGCATGACCGAAGGCGAACCACAGATTTGCATGGCGCGGCGCCGGGCCGATCACGGGCATCATGTCGGGCGTGCACGGTCGGCGCCCGAGCCAGGGTTGCGCATCGAGGCGCTCGCCGAGCGGAAACGTTTCGCGAGCGAAAGGCTCCACCGCCGCCAGTTGCACGGGCGTCTTCGGCGAATCCCTGAGGCCGAGCTCGACGCCTGTCGTCAAGCGGATGCCGCGTGTCATGGGCGTGATGACATAGCCGACTTCCGCATCGAGCACAGGTTGATTAAGCGTTGCACCGGGCTTCGCCGCGTAGTGCATGTGATAGCCGCGTTTGACCTCGAGCGGAAAGCGATAGCCCAGCTTCGCAATCGCATCAGTCGACCACGGTCCCAGCGCGACGACGGCCTGTTTCGCCGATACGACGCCTGATGCGGTAGTCAACCGCCATCCGGTTTCGAGCGTCGATGCATCGCCGATCAATACGGTGCCGCCAAGCGTCTCGAACAGCTTCGCATACGCCCGCACGAGGCCCGACGGATCGCTCACCGAATCTGCGGATGTGTATCGGAGAGCCGCTTTGAGTGCGCGGCCGAGCGAAGGCTCCGCGTCATGCAGGGCCTCGTAGGAAAGGGCATCGAACGGAATGCCATATTCGTCTTTCCAGCGCGAAGCCTCGTTCACGGCAATGTCGAACGCTTTGGTTGTCCGGAAAGCGTTGATCCATCCTCCGGTTCTCAGCAGCGCGTCAGCACCGGCTGCGTCGATCAGTTCCCGATGTTCGGAAACGCTATGTCCGATCAGCGCCGAATAAGCACGCGCGATCTTCGCGTGACGGTCGGGTCGGGAATGATGCCAGTAGCGAAGCAGGAACGGCAGCAGCTTCGGCATGGCGGCCGCATGGTATCTGACGTCGGTTGCGCGGTTCGACGCGTATCGCGAGATCGTGGCAAGGTCGCGCGGAAAGGCATACGGGTAGACGCCTTCTCGCTGGATGATGCCGGCATTGCCCAGCGATGTCTCGTTACCGGGCGCCTTTCGGTCGATCAGCGCGACCTTCGCTCCACGGCGCTGCAAGTGAACGGCTATCGAGGTTCCGACGATACCCGCGCCGAGCACCATTACATCAAAGTCCATATTCGCTTCCTTTAGCCATGTGGTTCCGAGCACAGCATTCCATAACGGACGATCGCAACGCTATGCACCCGCCGGCCGCGACAGTTTCACGCTCTGCAGCAGCGCCTGCAAGTCGCCGATATTGAACGGCTTGGAAAGAATCGTCACGCCGACATGTTTCGCGCGTTCGAGTTTGTCGGCATAGCCCGTCATCGATCCCGCTATTCCAGACTTCGCTGGCGTGACCGACGCCGTCGAGCAGTACCGTGAACTCATCACCGCCTGGGCGGCTCACGGTGTCGTTAGTAGCCACCGCATTCAGCAGGCGTCGCGACACAACGCCGTGGGCGGAGACGCGGTGTTCGAGTGAACGGCAAGCTCATTCCGCCACTGCCGAGCCACCGCGTCCGGCGAACAGGCCTTCTTTCAGTGCTTCCGAGGATACGTCGGTAAGGCGCCCGTTCGCAACCTGAACGAGACGATCGGCGCATTCGAAATAGGCATCGTCGTGAGAGATGACGATGACTGTCTTCCCCTTGCGCTTGAGCTCGGGAATCAACTGCGTGTAGAACACGCGCCTGAATACGGGATCCTGATCGGCGGCCCATTCGTCGAACAGATAGATTGGGCGATCTTCCAGATACGACGCTATGAGCGCCATGCGCTTGCGTTGTCCGGAAGAGAGATTGACCGTGCTGAACCGGTTGCCCTTCATGCTGACCTTGTGATCGAGTTCGAGCTTGTGAAGATACTGCGCCGCCTGCTTCGCAATCTGCGACTGGTCTTCACACAGCACCTCATCGAACAGATGAAAGTCGGCGAACACGGCCGAGAAGCGCTCGCGATAATGCGCAAGGTTCTCCCGCTCGACTCTTACGCCGTTCAATTCCATATGCCCTTGCTCGGGTTCGTACAGTCCGAGCAGCAGCATCGCGAGCGTAGTCTTGCCGCTGCCGTTGCCGCCGATCAAGTAGACCACTTCGCCCTGACGAATCGATAGATCAATCGGCCCCAATGTGAACGGATGATCTTCCGTCAGCCCCGGATATCGATGCGATACGGCGGAGAACCGGATCAGCGGCACGCCTTCGGCTGCGTCCCCGAAGGGATCGTCTGGCGTGACATGAGCATCATCATCCGGTTGCTGCGTGAGCTCGGCATCGAGAATGCGGATGCGCCCCAGCGCAATCGACGCCTGACGAAGAATCGGCAAAGTCGTCATGACTTCGCTGACCGGCTGGATCAGGAAGAGAAGCAAGAGGGTGAGCGTCACGAGCACGCCGTGCGATTGTGGAAACCAATGCGGCACGACGAGCAGAATCAGGCCGATCGCCACATAGAAGAGCATGCCACCCGCGTTGGCGACGAGCGAATAGACGAGCATCGCGCGGGTGAACGATCGGCGGAATGCGTGTGCGGTCGAATGAACGACGTGCTCGGTGAAGTATCGGGCTCGCGCGTCGTTGAGTTGCAATTCCCGCGTGCCTTCCAGCAAGGAACGAAAGTGCCTGAAGATGACATCGAGCTGATCTCTCACCGCTTGCATTTCGCGCAAGGGCCAGCGCTCGATAACATGATAAATCGCCCCTCCGACGACGAGAAAGACGAAAAAGCACGCGAACGCCTGCCACGAAAGCCACGCCATATACACGAGGCATACGGCGATGAGCACCACGTTGCCGAACGCGAGCGGCAGCATTTGCGAAGCTTGCGCGAACGTGTTGATGTCTGTGGTAAGAATGGCGAGCAGGCGCGGCTTGCCAAGCGTTTGCAGCTTCTTGTAGGGCGTGCGCAGAATCTTGCGGCATAGCTCGATTCGAAGACTGCATATCACCTGCTGACCGAAATCCAGCACGATGATCTGCGAACTCGTTCTGAACAGCAGTTGCGCCGCGCACACCGCGAAGAAAACGATCACCAGTCCGCGCGTTTCGATCTGACCGGCGGCGACTTTGCTGATTAGACGCGCGATCTCCGCACTGCACAGCGCCCCGGCGAACCCGGCGATGACTGCGATGACCAGTCGCGGCATGGACTGTCGGCGAAGCTGCGCGGGAATGATGGAGAACATCACTGACCTCCGCTTGCGGCATGCGGCAGGGAAGCAAGGAATGCCTCGATCGTGCGATTGAATTCATCGGGGTTATCGGTCATCACCGCATGGCCGGCGCGGGATATCGTGGCGAGCTGTCCTTCGCGCAGCGCGTGATGCGCCATGCGCTGTGCATCCTGCGGTTTGAGCACCGCTGACCCGACGCCTCTCACGACGAGCGTCGGGCAGCGCACGGACGCCATCATCTGCCACAGCTGTTCCGCGCGCGGCTCCATGTTTTGCGGCGACTCATCAGCGACGCGCCGGTCTAGCTTCGGCTCGAACATGCCGGCCGGCGTTCGGCGCAACGCATGCAGGGCGAGATTGCGAAGTGCACGGCCGTTCGCCAGCGGACGCCGGTCGAGCAACCACGATACGTATCCGTCGATCGTGTCGAACGTAGCCGGCGTCTCGCGTATGTCGGCACGAACGCGTTGTGAACCCGATGCGTCGGATTCCGGTCCAAAGTCCACCATGACCAGTCCGGAAACATGGTGCCCGAGCAGGGCATCCAATTGCAACGCGACACTGCCGCCGAGCGAATGACCGATAAGAACGGGCTTTCTTATGTTCATTGCAAGCAGAACCTGTAACACGTCGCCAGCAAGGGTTGGTGAATCGTAAGCGCGCTCCGGGTCCCAGCTCGAATCGCCGTGGCCCCTTAAATCGATCGACACGAAGCGATGTTCGGCCGACGCTACGTCGGTCAACGTTCGCCATACGCCGCTGCACTCGCCGCGGCCGTGCAGCAAGACGCAGGGCGTGCCGATACTTCCGGACTCTTCAACGGAGATATCAAAACGGCCGTCGCGAACCTTGATACTGCGCCGCTGCATGAATAAGGGACGTTTCATCTTGAGCACCTATCTGGAACCAGGCTTAGTGTGTCTTTCGAAAGTTAGCGGGCGATGAGGGCGCGGGTCGTTTCGAATCGTGGTCATGGGCTAAGGGCGAACTAACTTTCGACGCATAACCTGACGCACATCGCAACCTACCGGTGGAGTCCTCATGAAAAGCGCCGAACATGCCTATGAAGAGCAGGATTCTCAGCTCGTCGAGTTTGCAGACACCGAGAGGGTCGACGTCTCGCCGGAAGCCCTCGCAGCGATGGTCGCCGAGGCAATGCACGTGAAGCGATGCGTCGTTTCGATACCCGTCGATGATCGCGTCGCCGAGTTGTGCTCCGCGCACACCGAGGCATTCGGCGAAGTCCATATTGGCGAGAAGACGGCCATCGTCGAATACTCGGACGCGCACGACAAGATGTTCGCCGTCCTCGCGCTGAATGGAAAGACGATAGGCGTCGTGCAAGTATCGGGACCGCGGCTCGGACGGCAATTCGATGAACATGATCTGAAGCTGCTCCAGATTCTCGGTACGTTCGTCACGCGATCCGTCGAGGCGGACCGGCTGGAGAAGCTCGTCGCCTCGCCGTTCGCCCAGGCAACGATCAGGCGATCGTCGGATCAGACGATCGGCGACATCGTCGCGCAATCCGTCCAGAACCCGAGCCAGCTCTCCAAGATGCTTGCACGATCGTTCTATCGAGAGATGACGCGCGCGGGATTCGACTTCAATCAGATCATCGGCGCGGCCACCGAAATCATTTCTGAACTCGCCAGCAACGTGCGCAAGCACAGCGATCGCAAGCAGCGGCGCGAAGGTTGAGCGATCGTCATATTGGCGGGCTCGGCGCACTCGTTTGACTCCTTCCATGCCTTCGTTCGATAGCATCGCCACGGCCTCTTGAGCGGTGGCGATGCTGGTTCTCTACTTCGCCGACGCGCCGATCACATTCATCGATGCAAGGTTCTGTCCGATCATCGCGAGCGACGATGGCAGGCACATCTCGGTATGCATGCAATCGATGTCGTAATTCGCTATCGAACCATTCACGCAGTCTCGCCATTGCGCGATACGTCGGGGTTGTCCGGGCGCTTCGGAGCGCGTCGCCGTGAAATAGACGATATCGCCATGGAACGACTTGGGCGTGAACATCGATTGCAACTGCATGTTCCGCTGCGTTGTACCTATCAGCGTCGTAATGTGGTCGTCCGTGATATACGCGGGTATCAGCCGATGCTCACGCAGCGCGACCACGCGCTCGTTGGTCGATCGCATCGCCTGAAGCGTGAGCATCAGATCGGGCGACATGCTCGGGAACGTGGCTGCGAACAGCGCGCATTCATCGACTTCGGGTGCAGCGAGTCCGTCAGGCAGACGCGAATCCAGCAATACGAGTTCGCCGACCTTCTCGCCGAGGCTTTGCAGTTGCGTCGCCATTTCGTACGCAAGCAGTCCGCCAAATGACCAGCCGAGGAGGTGATACGGACCGTGAGGCTGGATCGTGCGGATGCGCGCGATGTAGTCGGCCGCCATCTCGGCGATGCTAGCGGGACCGTAACCGGGGTGCTTTAACGCCGGCGTCTGGACCGCATAGATCGGCCGGTCGCCATCGATGATCTTCGCGAGACCCGCATAACTCCACGCCAATCCGCCGACCGGATGAATGCAGAAGAGCGGTGCGCCATCGCCCGGTGTGCGGATCGGCAGAATCGGATCGAATTCGTTGTTTGAAGGTGCGGCGTTCAGTTGATTTGCCAGTTCCGCCACCGATGGCGCATTGAAGAGAACGCGAATCGAAATGTCCTGGCCGAGCTTCGCGTGAATCGATGCCATCAACTGAACGGCCAGCAATGAATGCCCCCCAAGCGCGAAGAAGTTGTCGAAGACACTCACGCGCTCGAGGCCGAGCACGCTGGCGAAGCACTGCGCGAGCGTGTGTTCGAGCGAGGTGCGCGGCGCGACATAAGCGCCAAGATCCTGCCACTGCGGATCGGGCAATGCGCGGCGATCGAGCTTGCCGTTGGGCGTGAGCGGCAGCGCATCGAGCGTCACGAACGCAGATGGCACCATGTAATCGGGCAAGCGCGCACTCACATGCTCGCGAAGCGCGTTCGTATCGACATCGGCAAGTCCCGTGACATAGGCGATGAGTTGCTGGTCTTGTGTCGCTTCACGCCGTGCCCGTGCGATTACGACGGCTTCGCGCACGGCCGGATGACTGGCGAGCTGCGCTTCGATCTCGCCGAGTTCGATGCGGAAGCCGCGAATCTTGACCTGATGATCGTTGCGTCCGAGGAACTCGAGATTGCCATCGGCGCGATAACGCGCGAGATCGCCCGTGCGATAGATGCGGGCATCGGCAATGAATGGATCGTCGAGGAAGCGTTCGGCGGTGAGATCGGGACGATTGAGATAACCGCGCGCCACACCCGCGCCACCGATATACAACTCGCCCACGGCACCGGGCGGCACGAGCCGGTAGTGCGCATCGAGCACGTACAGACGCGTGTTGGCGATCGGCCGACCGACCGATATCGTCGATGACCTATGCGCTTCGGGGCCCGTGCGATAGCACGACGACCAGACCGTTGTTTCAGTCGGACCGTAGAGATTCCACAGCGCCTTGACCTTCTCGTTCAGACGCGCCGCGAGGTTCGCGGACAACGCTTCGCCGCCGCACAGCGCGGTAAGCTTCGCGCTGCCGCTCCACTGCGTATCGAGCAGCATGCGCCAGGTGGCCGGCGTCGCCTGCATGAAGCTGATGGCGTGCGCATCGATGAGCGCTTGCAACGCGAGCGGATCGGCCGCGTCGCTGCGGGACGCGAGCACGATGCACGCGCCGGTGCTCAAGGGCAAATACAACTCCAGCCCCGCGATATCGAAGGATATCGTCGTGACGGCGAGCAGTTTGTCGGCGGCGCTCATCGAGGTGATATCGCGCATCGAGCACAGGAAGTTCAGCATCTCGCGATGCTCGACCATCACGCCTTTGGGCTTGCCTGTGGAGCCCGAAGTGAAGAGCACGTAAGCGAGATGATGCGGCGCGAGCCTTGTTTGCGGATTGCCTGCCGATTCATCGAGCGATGCGTTCGGATCGAGCACGCTCAACGTACCCGTATCACCGAGCGCTTCGCGGCCGGTGGCATCGGCGATTAGCAGCCGAGGTGTCGAGTCGGTGAGGATGTGAGTCAGGCGCTCGCCGGGATAGGCCGGATCGAGCGGCACATAGGCGCCGCCCGCTTTGAGTATCGCGAGCAATGACACCACCATGCCGATGCCACGCTCCACGCACAGCGCCACGCGATCTTCCGGCTCGACCCCGAGCGCGAGCAGACGACGCGCGAGCCGATTGGCACGCGCATTGAGTTGCGCGTACGTGAGCGTTTGATCGTCGAAGACGAGCGCGATCGCATCGGGTGTGCGCTCGACCTGCTGCTCGAACAACTGATGAATGCACAGCTCGACAGGGTAAGGCGCGGCGGTATCGTTCCACGTCTGGACCAGTAACTGACGCGTGTCGGGCGGCAGCACATCGAGTTGATCGACGGGCGTCTGCGGTGCCTGCTCGAGCGCCTGCACGAGACTCGATAACGCTTGCTCCATGTACCCGCACAACTGATCGGGCGACAGCGGCGCGAGCGTTTGCGCGGTCAAACCAAGGCTCTCGCCGTTGTCTTCGACAGCGAGCATGAGCGGATAGTTGGTGCGCTCTTCGGCGCCGAGCAGTTCGATGCCCTCGAAGGCGTACTGTTCATCGGCGACGGCCTGATTGTGCCGATAGTTCAGCAGCGCGCTAAAGAGCGGCGCGGGCGCGGCCACGCCACTGCATCGCTGAGCGAGCGCGAGCGGGGCATGCTGATGCTGCAGCAAGGCCGCCAGACGTCGGTGCGTGTCACGCACGCTATCGACAACAGAGGCATCGTTCACATCGAGACGAATCGGCAAGGTGTTGATGAGCAGCCCGAGCGCCTGATCGACACCTGCCTGCATGCGTCCGAGCAGCACGGTGCCGAAGACGATGCGGCCATCGCTGGCGCTTGCCGCGTCGAGCACACGCGCCCATGCGAGATGACAGAGACTGGCGAGACTGACGCCGAGTTCTCGCGCCTGCGTGCGCAGACGCGTGTTCAACGCCGCGGGCAACGTCACGCGAGCTTCGGCAACAGCGGAGCCGTCGTGATGTACATCGGTGAAGCCAAAGGGCAGCGTGGGCTCGCTGACATCGGCGAGCATGTCGCGGAAGAACGCTTCATGCTCCTGCTGAGTGGCGCCGAGCCGAGCCTGCGCAACCAGATCGCGAAACGGTTGCGCCACATTGAGAGCATCCGCACGACCCTCGAGCAGTGCGCTGATCTCCTTCTGAATTACTTCGAGCGTAACGTGGTCGCCGATCAGGTGATGCCACACGAGCAGCGCGAGCCAGCGCGGCGAATCGTGCTCCTTCGCGATGGTGAGCCGAAGCAGGGGCGCCTGATGCAAAGGCAGGCGTTGAGAGCGCGCATCGAACAGACGCGCGAGTTGATCGGCTGCCGGACCGTGCGCGGGATCGAGCTCGATCTCGTCGATGGTGACAGGCGCTTCGCGACAGACGACTTGCGCGGGCGTGCTGATGCCATCGTGAATGAAGGCGGTGCGCAGGATGTCGTGCCGTGCGATGATCCGTTGCAGCGCATCGAGCCAGGCATCGAGACGCGCGCGGCTATCGAAGGCGATACGCGCGGTTTGCAGATACGGGTCGCCCTCGGTGGTCAGCATGTGATGGAACAGAATGCCTTCCTGAAGCGGTGCAAGCGCGTAAATGTCTTGCACGTTGGCGAGACCACCAGGCACTTGCCCGACGATGTGATCGATATCCGCTTGCGTCAAGGCGATGAGCGGCAGCATGGCAGGCGTGAGCGCAGTCGTGTCGCGCGTGATGACATTGGGCGGCACGACGATATCGTCCGGAATCGCACCGCGCTCGATCGATGCCGCGAGCGTACTGAGGACGGGCGTCGCGAAGAGATCGCGCACGTTGGCGTGCAGGCCGATGCGGCGCATGCGTTCGATGAGCGTCACGGCCAGCAGCGAATGGCCGCCGAGCGCGAAGAAGTTATCCTGCCGGCCCACGCGATCGAGGCCCAGCAACTCGGCCCACAGATCGGCGAGCGATGATTCGGTCTCACCCAAAGGCGCTTCGAAGGGACGCAGCGCAAAGGCATCGGCGTGCGGATCGGGCAGCGCGTGACGGTCGAGCTTGCCGTTAGGCGTGAGCGGCAGTGCATCGAGCATGACGATCGCCGATGGCACCATGTAATCGGGCAGGCGCTCCGCGAGATGCTCGCGCAAGACACTGGCATCGACATCGGCAAGCAGCGTGACATAAGCGATGAGTTGCTGATCCTGCGAGGCTTCGCTTCGGGCCCGCGCGATGACCACCGCTTCACGCACGGCGGCATGATCCACGAGTTGCGCTTCGATCTCGCCGAGTTCGATACGGAAGCCGCGCACCTTCACCTGGTGATCGTTGCGGCCGAGGAACTCGATGTTGCCATCGGCACGATAACGCGCGAGATCGCCCGTGCGGTACATGCGCTCGCCGGGCATGAACGGATCGTCGAGGAAGCGTTCGGCGGTGAGTTCAGGCCGGTTGAGATAACCACGCGCCACGCCCGCGCCGCCGATATACACTTCGCCCACCGTGCCGAGCGGCACCGGCTTGCATCGAGCATCGAGCAGATAGACGCGCGTGTTGCCGATCGGCTTGCCGATGGTCTCCGTCACGCGATCGCCCTTATGCATCTCGATCCACGTCGAGTAAGTGGTCGTCTCGGACGGCCCATACAGATTGCACAATCGTTCGATATCGGTCTCGGCGAAGATGCGTTTCATCAGTGCGAGCTTGAGCGGCTCGCCGGCAAGGTTGATCGTCTTGACAGACGCCAGCGATGCGCCCGCATCGAGTAGCGAAGTGATCGCCGATGGCACCGTGTTGACGAGGCTCACATCGTGCGGCTTTCTAGAAAGTGCCAGGACGTTGTCGACGAGATGCACTGTGGCCCCGCAGGTCAACGGTGCGAAGCATTCATAGACCGAAAGATCGAAGTTGACCGATGTGGCAAACAGCGTGTGTGAAAGCTCTTTCGATGTGAAGGCGTTCAGCGCCCAGCTGAGGAAGTTGACGGCATTTCGATGTTCGATGGCGACGCCCTTCGGCTTGCCCGTCGATCCCGACGTATAGATCACATACGCGAGGTTATGCGGCGCGACAGGTGCCTGCGGATCGGCCGGCGAGAGCGCTTCCTCGTCGGATGCATGAAGATCGAGTACCGTTAGCGGGCCTGTGTCGCCCAACGCATCACGGCCGACTGCATCGGCGATCAGCAGTCGCGGCTCGGCATCGGCAAGAATGTGATTCAGCCGTTCACCGGGATAGGCAGGATCGAGCGGCATGTATGCGCCGCCCGCCTTGAGCGTTGCTATCAACGAGACGATCATGCCGATGCGCCGCTCCATGCATAACGCGACGCGATCTTCCGGCTGCACGCGCAGCGCGATCAGTCGATGCGCAAGCCGATTCGCACGCGCATTCAGCTCCGCATACGTAAGGGATTCGTCTTCGAAGACGAGCGCCGTCGCATCGGGCGTGCGTCGAACCTGTTGCTCGAAGAGCTGATGCATGCAGAGGTGGTCGGGGTAGGCGCACGCCGTATCGTTCCATTGATTGAACAGCGCATGCTCTTCAGGCAACACGAGCTCGAGCGCATGCAGCGGTGCATCCGGCCGCGCGAGCGCCTGATCGAGCAATCGCGTGAAGCGTTCACCGAAACGAACGATAGTGTGCTTATCGAAAAGATCGGTCGCGTAGCTGATGCTGCCTGTGAAGCGGTCGTGCGTATGAGTCAGGTTCAGCGTGAGGTCGAACTTGGCGCCGGCTTCGGCCGGAGGCAGGAGTTCCAGCGTGAGGCCCGGCAAAGCAAGTGCCTCGAGCGGCGCGTTCTGCAAGACGAGCATCACTTGAAACAGCGGCGTGCGGCTCATGTCACGCACCGGCGCGAGCGCTTCGACGAGTTTTTCGAAGGGCAGGTCCTGATGCGCGTAAGCGGCGAGCGTCGTATCGCGCACTTGCGCGAGCAATTCACGCAAGCAGGGCTCGCCCGAGAGATCCGCACGCAATACGAGCGTATTAACGAACAGCCCGATGAGCGGTTCGATCTGCGCATGCGTGCGATTGGCGATCGGCGAGCCGACTGCCACTTGCGATTGCCCGGACAGGCGAGCAAGAAGCGTCTGGAACGCGGCGAGCACCACCATGTACGGCGTTACGCCTTCGCGATGCGCGAGCGTGTTCACGCGCTCCGACAAGTCAGGACTCAGCGAAAAGGGCAACGTCGCGCCACGTCCGCTGATTCGTGCAGGGCGAGGACGATCGGTCGGCAGATCGAGCGGTGCGAGTTCGGCGAGCTGAGTGCACCAGTATTGCGTCTGTCGATCGAGTTCCGCACCGGCGAGCCAATCCCGCTGCCACAATGTGAAGTCGGCATACTGCACGACCAGGCGCGGCAAAGCGAGCGGTTCGTCATGCAACATGGCCTTATAGCAGGCGCCGAGTTCCCGCACGAGCACGCCGATGGACCAGCCATCGGAGATGATGTGATGCATCGTGAAGAGCAGCATATGCTCGTCTTGCGCGAGGCGAAGCAGTTGCGCGCGAAGAAGCGGCCCGTGCTGAAGATCGAACGCTCGCGTGGCTTCGGCTTGCGTGATCCGGCGGACTTCGGCGGCTTGCGCATCGGTGGCGAGCGTGTCGAGTTCGACGAGGGGCAGTGCGATTTGCAATTGCGCCGCGATGCATTGAACGGCCTGACCACCTTGTTGCACGAAAGAAGTACGCAGGCTTTCGTGACGCTCCAGGAGGGCATTCAAAGCAGTTTCGAGCGACCGAACATCGAGCGACCCGCTCAGGCGCACGGCTACCGGAATGTTATAGGTGGATTGTCCGGGGTTGAGCTGTTCGAGGAACCACAATCGTTCCTGCGCGAAAGACAGCGGTAAATGCCGCGGCCGCGTGCGCGCTTGCAGTGTCGGGATTGCGCTGACGTGACCCGTTTCCTGCTGCAACGTTTCGGCGAGCGAAGCCACGGTCGGCGCATCGAACAACGTTCGCAAGGGCAATTCGATGGAAAGCGCCTGACGCAAGCGCGATACGAGTTGCGTGGCCAGCAGCGAATGCCCCCCAAGCGCGAAGAAGTTGTCGAAGACACTCACGCGCTCGAGGCCGAGGACGCTGGCGAAGCACTGCGCGAGCGTGTGTTCGAGCGAGGTGCGCGGCGCGACATAAGCGCCAAGATCCTGCCACTGCGGATCGGGCAATGCGCGGCGATCGAGCTTGCCGTTGGGCGTGAGCGGCAGCGCATCGAGCGTCACGAACGCAGATGGCACCATGTAATCGGGCAAGCGCGCACTCACATGCTCGCGAAGCGCGTTCGTATCGACATCGGCAAGTCCCGTGACATAGGCGATGAGTTGCTGGTCTTGTGTCGCTTCACGCCGTGCCCGTGCGATTACGACGGCTTCGCGCACGGCCGGATGACTGGCGAGCTGCGCTTCGATCTCGCCGAGTTCGATGCGGAAGCCGCGAATCTTGACCTGATGATCGTTGCGTCCGAGGAACTCGAGATTGCCATCGGCGCGATAACGCGCGAGATCGCCCGTGCGATAGATGCGGGCATCGGCAATGAATGGATCGTCGAGGAAGCGTTCGGCGGTGAGATCGGGACGATTGAGATAACCGCGCGCCACACCCGCGCCACCGATATACAACTCGCCCACGGCACCGGGCGGCACGAGCCGGTAGTGCGCATCGAGCACGTACAGACGCGTGTTGGCGATCGGCCGACCGACCGATATCGTCGATGACCTATGCGCTTCGGGGCCCGTGCGATAGCACGACGACCAGACCGTTGTTTCAGTCGGACCGTAGAGATTCCACAGCGCCTTGACCTTCTCGTTCAGACGCGCCGCGAGGTTCGCGGACAACGCTTCGCCGCCGCACAGCGCGGTAAGCTTCGCGCTGCCGCTCCACTGCGTATCGAGCAGCATGCGCCAGGTGGCCGGCGTCGCCTGCATGAAGCTGATGGCGTGCGCATCGATGAGCGCTTGCAACGCGAGCGGATCGGCCGCGTCGCTGCGGGACGCGAGCACGATGCACGCGCCGGTGCTCAAGGGCAAATACAACTCCAGCCCCGCGATATCGAAGGATATCGTCGTGACGGCGAGCAGTTTGTCGGCGGCGCTCATCGAGGTGATATCGCGCATCGAGCACAGGAAGTTCAGCATCTCGCGATGCTCGACCATCACGCCTTTGGGCTTGCCTGTGGAGCCCGAAGTGAAGAGCACGTAAGCGAGATGATGCGGCGCGAGCCTTGTTTGCGGATTGCCTGCCGATTCATCGAGCGATGCGTTCGGATCGAGCACGCTCAACGTACCCGTATCACCGAGCGCTTCGCGGCCGGTGGCATCGGCGATTAGCAGCCGAGGTGTCGAGTCGGTGAGGATGTGAGTCAGGCGCTCGCCGGGATAGGCCGGATCGAGCGGCACATAGGCGCCGCCCGCTTTGAGTATCGCGAGCAATGACACCACCATGCCGATGCCACGCTCCACGCACAGCGCCACGCGATCTTCCGGCTCGACCCCGAGCGCGAGCAGACGACGCGCGAGCCGATTGGCACGCGCATTGAGTTGCGCGTACGTGAGCGTTTGATCGTCGAAGACGAGCGCGATCGCATCGGGTGTGCGCTCGACCTGCTGCTCGAACAACTGATGAATGCACAGCTCGACAGGGTAAGGCGCGGCGGTATCGTTCCACGTCTGGACCAGTAACTGACGCGTGTCGGGCGGCAGCACATCGAGTTGATCGACGGGCGTCTGCGGTGCCTGCTCGAGCGCCTGCACGAGACTCGATAACGCTTGCTCCATGTACCCGCACAACTGATCGGGCGACAGCGGCGCGAGCGTTTGCGCGGTCAAACCAAGGCTCTCGCCGTTGTCTTCGACAGCGAGCATGAGCGGATAGTTGGTGCGCTCTTCGGCGCCGAGCAGTTCGATGCCCTCGAAGGCGTACTGTTCATCGGCGACGGCCTGATTGTGCCGATAGTTCAGCAGCGCGCTAAAGAGCGGCGCGGGCGCGGCCACGCCACTGCATCGCTGAGCGAGCGCGAGCGGGGCATGCTGATGCTGCAGCAAGGCCGCCAGACGTCGGTGCGTGTCACGCACGCTATCGACAACAGAGGCATCGTTCACATCGAGACGAATCGGCAAGGTGTTGATGAGCAGCCCGAGCGCCTGATCGACACCTGCCTGCATGCGTCCGAGCAGCACGGTGCCGAAGACGATGCGGCCATCGCTGGCGCTTGCCGCGTCGAGCACACGCGCCCATGCGAGATGACAGAGACTGGCGAGACTGACGCCGAGTTCTCGCGCCTGCGTGCGCAGACGCGTGTTCAACGCCGCGGGCAACGTCACGCGAGCTTCGGCAACAGCGGAGCCGTCGTGATGTACATCGGTGAAGCCAAAGGGCAGCGTGGGCTCGCTGACATCGGCGAGCATGTCGCGGAAGAACGCTTCATGCTCCTGCTGAGTGGCGCCGAGCCGAGCCTGCGCAACCAGATCGCGAAACGGTTGCGCCACATTGAGAGCATCCGCACGACCCTCGAGCAGTGCGCTGATCTCCTTCTGAATTACTTCGAGCGTAACGTGGTCGCCGATCAGGTGATGCCACACGAGCAGCGCGAGCCAGCGCGGCGAATCGTGCTCCTTCGCGATGGTGAGCCGAAGCAGGGGCGCCTGATGCAAAGGCAGGCGTTGAGAGCGCGCATCGAACAGACGCGCGAGTTGATCGGCTGCCGGACCGTGCGCGGGATCGAGCTCGATCTCGTCGATGGTGACAGGCGCTTCGCGACAGACGACTTGCGCGGGCGTGCTGATGCCATCGTGAATGAAGGCGGTGCGCAGGATGTCGTGCCGTGCGATGATCCGTTGCAGCGCATCGAGCCAGGCATCGAGACGCGCGCGGCTATCGAAGGCGATACGCGCGGTTTGCAGATACGGGTCGCCCTCGGTGGTCAGCATGTGATGGAACAGAATGCCTTCCTGAAGCGGTGCAAGCGCGTAAATGTCTTGCACGTTGGCGAGACCACCAGGCACTTGCCCGACGATGTGATCGATATCCGCTTGCGTCAAGGCGATGAGCGGCAGCATGGCAGGCGTGAGCGCAGTCGTGTCGCGCGTGATGACATTGGGCGGCACGACGATATCGTCCGGAATCGCACCGCGCTCGATCGATGCCGCGAGCGTACTGAGGACGGGCGTCGCGAAGAGATCGCGCACGTTGGCGTGCAGGCCGATGCGGCGCATGCGTTCGATGAGCGTCACGGCCAGCAGCGAATGGCCGCCGAGCGCGAAGAAGTTATCCTGCCGGCCCACGCGATCGAGGCCCAGCAACTCGGCCCACAGATCGGCGAGCGATGATTCGGTCTCACCCAAAGGCGCTTCGAAGGGACGCAGCGCAAAGGCATCGGCGTGCGGATCGGGCAGCGCGTGACGGTCGAGCTTGCCGTTAGGCGTGAGCGGCAGTGCATCGAGCATGACGATCGCCGATGGCACCATGTAATCGGGCAGGCGCTCCGCGAGATGCTCGCGCAAGACACTGGCATCGACATCGGCAAGCAGCGTGACATAAGCGATGAGTTGCTGATCCTGCGAGGCTTCGCTTCGGGCCCGCGCGATGACCACCGCTTCACGCACGGCGGCATGATCCACGAGTTGCGCTTCGATCTCGCCGAGTTCGATACGGAAGCCGCGCACCTTCACCTGGTGATCGTTGCGGCCGAGGAACTCGATGTTGCCATCGGCACGATAACGCGCGAGATCGCCCGTGCGGTACATGCGCTCGCCGG